>JANSYB010000025.1 GCA_024742655.1 Paracoccaceae bacterium
CGGCGGCGCGCGTGGTGCATCATCGGCAGGCCCGAGGCGACGGTGGGCAGGTCCAGCTCTTCGGCCAGGGTCGCCAGCCGGTCAAAGCGCGCCGCATCCCGCCCGTCATAATGCGGGGCCATGAGCAAATACATATCCCCACCAAGGCGGCGCGTCAGACGCAGCGCTTGTGTCCTCCACTCCCCCGCGCCGCGCGTCCCCCCCTGTGCCGGTGGCGGATGCAGCAACAGCACCATATCCGCCGCCTGCGCGATGACATCGGCAACCGTCAGGTGACAGGCCCCCTTTTCCACCCGCAGCCGCCCGGTGCTGATCAGCCGGCACAGACGACCCCAGCCGGCGCGGTTACGCGGCAGCGCGGTCAGCGTCACCCCTTCGGCCAGCACCAGTCGCGCGGCGGGCAGGAACCGCGGCACATGTGCCCAGGCCGGTGGTTGCGGGTCAGGTGCCGGGGGCCCGATGGGACCGTCACGCGCCTCCAGCGCCTGCCGTTCGGCCACCACCCGGGCGATGTCGCGCAGCGCGGCATGGGCCCGCACGATCCCCGCAACCGAGTTGTCATCGGCAATGGCGAACCCCGCCAGCCCCATCGCGGTGGCCCGCGTGGCATATTCCTCGGGATGCGACACCCCGGTCAGGAAGGTGAAATTCGACGTGATCGACAGTTCTGCAAACATGGCGAGTCACGATTATATTCACCTTTTGTTCTTTTTCGAGTCCTGATTGCCGGTGCGGTTCAGAATGGGTTCGGTTTGCAGGCTTCGCCGCGAAAACAGCCGACCACCTTCTCGATCATATCCGCGCGCGGCTCGGCAAAGCCGAAGCCGCCACAGGGATCAAGCGACAGCACATAGCCCTCTGGCGTGCGTTCGAGAAAGGCCAGGTACCGGGTGCCCGACGATGCCCCGGCGCACCACGGCCCGAAACACCGGGCATTCAGCGTGATGTTGGCGGTGAACGGCGTCTCGAACCCGGCCTGCGACAGGGATGTCCCCTCGATTCGGGCCGGGATCAGCGTCTCAGGCGGGGTCTCCTGTTGGCGCTCCATGTCGGCCTTGGGCAGTTTCGTTTCGTCGAAACTCAACCGGCCCAGCACAACGACATAGGTCTCTTGCGCCTCGGTCGCCTGTTTGTAGGTCCGCGCCACGTCCGGGGGCAGGCAGGACAGGGCAAGCGCGGGCCCTGCCCCAAGCATCACCGCCAGCATCAAGGCCAGGTGTTTCACAGCGCCCCCCGAAACTGATCCAGCACCTGTTCATAAACGACCCGCTTGAAGGGAACGATGGCCGCCGGCAGATCATCGGGCGGCAGCCAGCGCCATTCGGAAAACTCCGGGTGGTCGGTGGCGATGTTCACATCCGCGTCCGTCCCGTGAAAACGCAGCAGGAACCATTTCTGCTTCTGCCCGCGATACCGCCCCTTCCAGATCCTCGGCACGAGGTCATGCGGCAGGTCATAGCTGACCCAGCCGTCGGTCTCACCCTCGACCGTCACGAGATCGGCCGTCACGCCGGTCTCTTCCCACAGCTCGCGCAGCGCGGCGGCGCGGGGCTCCTCGCCCTTGTCCACGCCACCCTGCGGCATCTGCCAGGCGGGCGCATCGTTATCCAGCCGCTGGCCCACGAACACGTGGCCCGCCGGATTGACAAGCATCACACCGACACAGGCGCGATAAGGCAATTTCTCGATCTCTTCCGGTGTCACCCTCACGCACCTCCATCATGGCAAGATAGGCGCTCGCCGTTCACGCGGCCAGCCCCCGCCCCTTCAGCAGCGCCTCGACGCCGGGCATCCGCCCGCGAAAGGCAAGATACAGCTCATCGGCCTCGCGCGACCCGCCCGAGGACAGGATATGCGCCTCGAGCGCCTTCGCCCGTTCGGCATCGAACGGCCCGCCCGCCTCTTCAAAGGCGGCGAAGGCGTCGGCATCCATGACCTCGGACCACATGTAGCTGTAATAGCCCGAAGAATAGCCATCCCCGGAAAACACATGCGCGAAATGCGGCGTCGCATGGCGCATCGTGATCGCGTGCGGCATGCCCAGATCGGCCAGCACCTCGGCCTGTTTCACCATCGGATCGCCGGGGGCCGCGCCCTCGTGAAAGGCCAGATCGACCAGCGCGGAGGCCACGTATTCCACCGTCTGGAACCCCATGTCGAAGGTTGCCGCCCCCAGCACCTTGTCCAGCATCTCCTTGGGCATCGCCTCGCCCGTCTCGGCATGGGTGGCGAATTCGGCCAGCACCTCGGACACCTCCAGCCAGTGCTCGTAGAGCTGGCTGGGCAATTCCACGAAATCGCGCGCCACGTTGGTGCCGGAGATCGATTCGTACCGCACATCCGACAGCATCTGGTGCAGCGCATGGCCGAATTCATGAAAGAGCGTGCGCGCATCATCATAGCTCAGAAGCGCCGGATCGCCCTTGGCGAAGTTGCACACGTTGATCACCACCGGCCCCTGCACGTCCGGAAACTTGCGCTGCCCGCGCATGGCACTGCACCACGCGCCCGAGCGTTTGGAGGCCCGCGCAAAGTAATCCCCGATGAAGACCGCCACGTGATCGCCCCCGCGCGTCACCTCCCACGCGCGGCAATCGGGGTGGTAAAGCGGCACATCGAGCGGTTTGAACGCCAGCCCGAAGAGGCGATTGGCACAGGTGAAGGCCGCTTCGATCATCCGGTCAAGCTGCAGATAGGGTTTCAGCGCGGCCTCATCGAGATCATGCTCGGCGCGGCGCCGCTTTTCCGCATAATAGCGCCAGTCCCACGGCTCCAGCGCGCCGTTGATCCCGTCTTCGCGCATCATCGCGGTCAGCACCTCGGCATCCGCCTCGGCCCGTGCCTTGGCCGGTGCCCAGACATCCATCAGCAGGCCGCGCACGGCCTCGGGCGTCTTGGCCATCTCGGTTTCCAGCTTGTAGGCCGCGAAACTGTCATAACCCAAAAGTTGCGCGCGTTCCTCGCGCAGTTTCAGGATTTCGCCTGCAATAGCGCGGTTGTCGGTCTCACCGCCATTGGCGCCCCGCGCGGCCCAGGCCCGAAACGCCGTCTCGCGCAGATCGCGGCGCGGCGAAAACTGCAAAAACGGCACGATCAGGGACCGCGACAGGGTGATGACCGGGCCATCCGTGCCCTGTTCGCGCCCCGCCGCGCGCGCAGCATCGACGACGAAACCGGGCAGCCCGTCCAGATCGGCCTCGGTCAGTTCCATGTGCCAGCCCGCCTCGTCGGCAAGCAGGTTCTGGGTGAACGCGGTGCCCAGCTCGGCCAGACGGGTGCGAATCTCGCGCATCCGTGCGTCGGCCACACCCTCCAGCCCGGCACCGGCCCGGCGAAACCCGCGATGCGTCAGCATCAGCAGCCGGGCCTGCTCGGGCGACAGGTCCAGATTGTTCTTGTCGCTCCACAGCGCCTCGATCCGCGCATACAGGGCCTTGTTTCCGTAAATCTCCGAGGAATAGGCCGCCAGTTTCGGGCTGAAGGCGCGCTGCAATTCCTGCCGCCTGGGATTGCTGTCCGCGCCCGCCACGCTGAAAAACACCGACAGCACCTGGTCAAGGCGTTTGCCAGCGACCTCCAGCGCCTCGATCGTGTTGGCAAAACCGGGCGGCTCGGCGTTGTCGGCAATCGCCGCGATCTCGGCGCGGGCCGCGTCCAGCGCGGCCTCGAAGGCCGGCTCGAAATCCTCGTCCGCGATCCGGTCGAACGGGGCGATCCCGAACGGCGTGGTCCAGTCTTCAAGCAGCGGGTTGGTCATTCTCATCTCCTTTGTGGCCGCAGACGGGACAGTCGTCGCGACGGCCCAGCGAAATTTTCCGGCTCTCGCCGTAAAGTGCATCATAGATCAGCATCTCGCCACGCAGGGGCATGCCCGCCCCGGTGATGACCTTCACCGCCTCGGCCGCCATCATGGAGCCGACGACACCCGGCAGGGGGCTCAGCACGCCCGCCTCGGCACAACTCGGCGCCAGCCCGGCCGCCGGGGCCTGGGGGAAGATACACTGGTAACAGGGCGTGCCATGCGCTGTGTCGAACACGCTCAGCTGTCCCTCCCATTGCGACAAGGCCCCGGAAATCAATGGCTTGCCCTGCGCATGGGCCACGCGATTGGCCAGGTAGCGCGTGTCGAAATTATCCGTGCCATCAAGGATCACATCATATTCGGCGAACAAATCGCCCGCGATGTCCTCGGTCAGTCGGCGCTGGTACGGCCTGATCACCGTGTAGGGGTTCAGCGCGCGCATCGCCTCTGCGGCGGAGTGGACCTTGGGTTGATGAACCCGGCCGTCGGTATGGATGATCTGGCGCTGCAGGTTGGAAAATTCGACCACGTCATCGTCGATCACACCGATCGTGCCGACACCCGAGGCACCCAGATACATCAACGCCGGAGAGCCAAGCCCCCCGGCCCCGATCACCAGAACCCGCGCCTCCTTGAGCGCCTTCTGACCCGGCCCGCCGATCTCGCGCAACACGATATGCCGCGCATAGCGTTCCAGCTCGGTCTCGGCAAAAAGGCCCCTGGGCTTGTCCTCCGTCGGGGTAGCGACACGCTTGCGCAGCCGTGTCAGCAAGGCGCGGTACAACAAAAACAGCGCCGCGAACCCGCCCAGCAATAGCCACGGCGCCGCCTGTTCCCCGGTCGCAAGGCGCAACGGGTGCCCGTCCGGCAAAACAAGATGCAGGAACACCACGCCCACCCAGAGAAAGGCGATCATCCCCCAGCGCAGCCGCTTGGGGGTGCCCAGCACCATGCCGACCCCCCAAAGCGCCGCCGCCATCACCAGAACCAGCAACATCAGCTTGCCCCTGTCGAGCCAAAGCCGCCCGCCCCGCGCACGGTCTCGTCCAGGCTCTCGACAAGGTCGAACGACGCCTGCACCGCCGGGGCCACGACCATCTGGGCAATCCGCATCCCGTGCTCGATGGCAAAGCCCTCGCGCCCCGCGTTCATCACGATCACGCCCAGTGGCCCCCGGTAATCGCTGTCGATCGTGCCGGGGCTGTTGGGCAGGGTGATCCCGTGTTTCAGCGCAAGGCCCGAGCGCGGACGCAGCTGCACCTCGTAGCCCGCGGGTATGGCCAGTCGCAGGCCCATGGGCACCAGAACCCGTTCCCCTGCCGCAAGATGAACCGTCCCGCGATCCGGAAAATTCGCCCGCAGATCAGCACCCGCCGCGCCGGCACTTTCATAGCGGGGCAAACCGACGGATCGGTCCGCGTCATCATCCCAGAGAAACCGAACCGTCACCATGCCCCTGCCTTCATCGTTCCCGAAATACTCCCGCCGGAGGCTCCGACGCTTACCCGAGCGCCGCGGCGATCCGGTGGGCCAGCCGCTTGGCCACCTCTGCCTTGGACAGGCGCGGCCACGCCTCTGTCCCGTCTTCGCTGATCAATGTAATGGCGTTTTCCGCGCCGCCCATGATCCCGGTGCCCGGGCTGACATCATTGGCCAGGATCCAGTCGCACCCCTTGCGCGCACGCTTGGCCGTCGCGTTCTCGACCACGTCATCGGTTTCGGCGGCAAATCCCACGACCAGCCCCGGGCGCCCCGCCTTCATCGCACTGACCGTGGCCAGGATGTCGGGGTTTTCCTCGAATTCCAGCGCCGGCAACCCGCCTTTCGTCTTTTTCAGCTTGCTGTCCGAGGCCCCCCTGACCCGCCAGTCCGCCACAGCGGCGGCAAACACGGCGGCATCGGCGGGCAACGCGGCCTCGACCGCCGCCAGCATCTCGCGCGCCGACTGCACCCGGATCACCTCGACACCCTCGGGGGGCGCGATATCTGCGGGGCCGGTCACGAACACCACCTCGGCGCCCAGCGCGCGCAAGGCCGCGGCAATCGCGGTGCCCTGCGCCCCGGACGACCGATTGGCGATGTAGCGCACCGGGTCGATCGGTTCATGCGTCGGCCCCGAGGTGACCAGCACGCGCCGGCCGGCCAGTGGCCCCTCCCCCAGCGCGGCCTCTGCCGCGGCCACGATCTCAAGCGGTTCGGCCATCCGGCCCGGCCCGAATTCACCACAGGCCATATCCCCGTCATTGGGGCCGACAAAGGCGATACCGTCGCCCCGCAACGTGACGATGTTGCGCTGTGTCGCGGCATGTTCCCACATCCGCACGTTCATCGCCGGGGCCAGCAGGACAGGCGTATCCGTCGCCAGCAACAGCGTGGAGGCCAGATCATTGGCATGTCCCTGCGCCATCTTCGCCATCAGGTCGGCCGTGGCCGGGGCCACCACGATCAGATCGGCACTGCGCGACAGTTCGATATGCCCCATCTCGGCCTCGTCGGTCAGATCGAACAGGTCCCCGAACACCTTTTCGCCGGCCAGGGCCGACACCGACAGCGGCGTCACGAACTCCGCCCCGGCCTGTGTCAGCACGGGCGTCACCGACGCGCCGCGTTCTCGCAGCCGCCTGATCAGGTCCAGCGCCTTGTAGGCCGCGATCCCGCCGCCGATGATCAGCAAAATACGTCTGGATTCCAGCATGTCCGCCGTCCCGTTTCCAATCCGCCCGAGACTATGCCCGGACCGCCCGGCAGACAAGGGCGGGTTCGGCCTATCGAAATGCCTCGCAGGGGTCGCCCCGTTCGACCGAGGGCGCATCGAGCACCAGATCGAAAATTCCGGGCGGGGCGACACCATCCTCGGATTGTCCGATCGTGACCACGCGGGCGTCGGGTCGGACACGCTCGAGATACACCGGCATGCCCCAATCCTCTCGCGCATGGCCGTTGCCGGTTATGACCAGAACCGGCCCGCCCGTCTGCTCCAGCGCGATGACGGCCGCTTGCGCCAGTTCGGCATCGCGCAACCGCTGTATCGCCACCATATCGGGCAAAAGGTCTTCGGGAAGGGCATCGCAATGCGCCGCCAACTGGTGCGCCTCGCGGGCGGCTTGCTCGTCCTGTGGCAGGTCTTCGGTCAGGCCAAACCTTGTCGCCTCCGGACCGAACGCCGACTCGATACCGTTTTCCATGGATGCACGCGCCTTGTCTCGTGGGACCTGCGCGCCAAATATCCTCGCCTCGGGGGCCGCCGCGAAGATCGGATAATACATCGCGAAGTCGGGCCAGCCGGACTGGTCCCACTCCAGAACCTCGTTCAGGGTGCTTTCGCTGCTGCGCACGGCCGGGGTAACGCGTGCCGCCTGATCGTCGGTCAGCATCTCGAAGACAATCGCGGACGGCGTCATCTGCGCGGCCAGTTCGGCTTGCAGGGCGTGATGGTCCGGGTTGTCGTGGATTTCCCCGACGATCACGACCTGCGCCGATTGCACCTTTTGCACCGCATCCGGCGCGAGGGCGGACGCCCAAGCCGGGCAGGCCAGACAGGCGATCAGAACAAGGGCATGCTTCATGCCAACAGGTTCTGCACCTCCGCCCCGTGCGATTCAAGATGCTTGCGCATTTTCTGAAACGCCGCGGCCTCGATCTGGCGCACGCGTTCTTTCGACAGGTTCAATTCTTCGCCAAGGCTTTCGAGTGTGCGCGCCTCATCACGCAGCTTGCGTTCGGCCACGATGAACCTCTCACGCTCGTTCAGCTTGGACATGGCCTCGCGCAACCAGTTGCGAAGGGCACCCTGATCGTGATCCTGCTCGACAAGCTCGTCACCGCGCGGGCCGGAATCCTCGATCGTGTCGATCCATTCCCGCCCTTCCTCATCGGCCGCCTGCGTGGCGTTCAGGGAAAAATCGCTGCCGGACAAACGCCCTTCCATCATCTCGACGTCGCGCAATGGCACGCCCACCTCATGCGCGATCATTTCCCGCAGTTGGTGGCGATCCAGTTCCTCGCCCCGCGCCATCGCTTCACGCTCGAGCCGGGCCTGAACGCGGCGCATGTTGAAGAACAGCGATTTCTGGCTGCTGGTGCTGCCCGTCCGAACCATGGACCAGTTCCGCATCACGTAATCCTGGATGCTCGCCTTGATCCACCAGACCGCATAGGTCGAGAACCGCACGCCGCGGTCGGGATCGAACTTGTCCGCCGCCTTCATCAGTCCAAGACCGGCCTCCTGGATGAGGTCGTTCATCGGCGCGCCGTAGCGGCGATATTTGGATGCCATCGAAATCGCGAGGCGCATGTAGGCGGTGATCAACCGGTGCAACGCGGCTTCGTCCCGGTCATCACGCCATGCATAGGCCAGCCTCTGCTCGGTTTCAGCGTCCAGAAGCTCCGCCTGCATCGCGGTGCGTGACATGTCGGTGTTCTGTGGTGCGTCAAGTGGCATGTGACCTCCCCAGGTCGGTGTTGCATTGTTCTGCTTGTCTCGCTTAGTGCTACGCAAGGGAAATCAAGTCGGATCAAAAAAAGAGGATGACCAGTGGATGTTGCCGGGATTGACACTAGTGATCGGAGGCGCGGCCTCTGGCAAATCCGCATTTGCAGAAGGGCTCGTGAGCAGGACCGGGCGTGAACGGGTCTATCTTGCCACGGCCGAGGCCCATGACGACGAAATGCGCCAGAAGCTGGAACGCCACCGCGACAGCCGCGGGCCGGGCTGGCGCACGATCGAGGAACCGCTCGATCTCGGGCGCACCCTGGCCGCAATCAGCGGGGAACACGCCGTGCTGGTCGATTGCGCCACCATGTGGCTGAGCAACCAGATGCTGGCCGAGAACGATCTGGATCAGGCCGAGGCAGAGCTGATGGCGGGCCTGTCCCTTTGTGCCGCGCCGGTGGTGATGGTGACTAACGAGGTTGGCCTTTGCGTGGTACCGGACAATGCCCTTGCCCGCCGTTTCCGCGAGGCGCAGGGCCGGCTCAATTGCAAGTTGGCCGCGAAGGCCGGTCTGGTCGTCAACGTCATGGCCGGGTTGCCGCAGGTTCTGAAGGGCGAGATGCCATGACGCGCCTCTTCTGGGTGCGGCACGGGCCGACCCATGCCAAGACGATGGTTGGCTGGTCCGACCTGCCGGCGGACCTGTCGGACACCGAACAGGTGGCGCGGCTGGCCGCGCATCTGCCGGCGGGTGCGCCGGTCATCTCCTCGGACCTGTCGCGCGCCGTGGCCACCGCCGACGCCATCGCGGCGGGCAAACCAAGGCTGCCGCATGACCCCGATCTGCGCGAAATCCATTTCGGCGCGTGGGAACTGCAACCCTTCGACGAAATCGAGGACCAGGCCCATCTGCGCGCCTTCTGGGATCAACCCGGTGACATCCGTCCGCCCGGCGGAGAAAGCTGGCACCAGATGGCCGACCGGGTCGACCGTGCGGTCGGGCGCCTGATCGATGCCAATGCAGGGCAGGATATCATCGTCGTCGCGCATTTCGGCGCCATTCTAACACAGGTGCAAAAGGCCCTGCGCCTGACGCCCTACGAGGCGTTCGCACACAAGATCGACAACCTGTCGGTGACCGAATTGCACCTCGAAGGCGCCGACTGGAGGGCCCGGGCGATCAATCACCTTCCGTGATCCTGCAGCGCACGAAACATCGTTATGCCACTTGCGCCGTATCGCCTAACATCGCGGCATGACTTACGAGCTTTTCATCGGTGACCGGAGTTTTTCAAGCTGGTCCCTGCGCGGCTGGCTGATGCTCGAGAAATTCGGCCTGCCGTACCGCACCCGCATGGTCGGCCTTTACGACGGCACGCTGGCCGAGGATCTTGCCGATCTGGCCCCGGCCCGGCTTGTCCCGGCAATGCGCGACGGCGACGGGATCGTCGTCTTCGACACGCTGGCCATGGCCGAAACACTGGCCGAACGGCACCCGCGCGCGGGCCTCTGGCCGCAGGCCCCCGATGCCCGTGCCCTTGCCCGGTCGATCGTGGCGGAAATGCATGCCGGCTTCACCGCCCTGCGCGGGGCATGCCCGATGCAATTGCTGCACCAGTTGGGCGGCTTCGCACCGCCGCAGGCCGTGCTGGATGACCTCGACAGGATTGAAACGCTGTGGGCGCTGACCCGGTCGCGCCACGGCGCGGATGGGCCGTGGCTTTTCGGGCGCTATTCGCTGGCCGATGTGTTCTACGCCCCGGTGGCGGCGCGCATCGCCGGGTATGATTTGCCGGTGGGCGAACTGGCCGGCACCTATGTCCGGACGACCTTGAACGACCCCGCTTTCCGCCAATGGCGTGCGATGGGCCTGACCAAGACATACGATCCGGTCCCCTACGAGACCGGCCTGCCAAAACGCAACTGGCCCGGTCCGGCGCCGATGCCCGCAAGCGCAACCGAAGACGGCCCCGCCGAGAACGCCACCTGCCCCTATTCCGGCAAACCGGTCAGCCATTTGCTGGAAACCGGCGGCCGCGTTTTCGGCTTCTGCAATGCGTTTTGCCGGGACAAGACCGTGGCCGACCCCGAGGCATGGCCCGCCTTCGTCGCCCTGCGCGACCACGCCTGACACCCTGCCCGCGCCCTTTGGCGGACGGGGTGGGTGGGCGGGCGGCCGCCAAAGGGCGCGTTAACACTTCCTAAACCGTCGTCGCGCTATTGGTTAATCCGATATTACAGAACCGGAACACCCCATGGTTGCTCGCGCCTATACCGTCGCCTTCGAGGGCGTCGAGGCGAAACAGGTCGAGGTGCAATGCGCCGTCACGCCGGGCCTGCCGGCCTTTTCACTTGTCGGGTTGCCCGACAAGGCCGTGTCCGAGGCCCGCGACCGGGTGCGCACCGCGCTATCGTCCATGGCGATCGCCCTGCCCTCCAAGCGGATCACAATCAACCTGTCGCCCGCCGACATGCCCAAGGAAGGCAGCCATTTCGACCTGCCCATCGCCCTTGCGCTGCTCGCCGCGCTCGAGATCATTCCCGCCGATGCCGTCGAGGGCACCTGCAGCCTCGGCGAATTGTCACTCGACGGCTCGCTCATTCCCGTTCTGGGCGCCCTGCCCGCCGCCATGGCCGCCGCCGAGGAGGACCGCACCCTGCTTTGCCCCAAGGGCTCGGGCGCCGAGGCGGCCTGGGTCGGGGCCACGCAGGTCATCGGCGCGGCATCGCTCGCCGACGTGGTGCGCCACTACACGGGTCAATCCCCCCTGCCCCCGGCCGAGCCGGGGGAAATCACCTCCGATCCCGGCGCGCGCGACCTGCGCGACGTCAAGGGGCAGGAACGCGCCAAGCGCGCGCTGGAAATCGCCGCCGCGGGGCGGCACCACCTGATGATGGTGGGCACGCCCGGCTCGGGCAAATCCATGCTGGCCGCGCGGCTGCCGGGTATCCTGCCCCCGCTGACCGCGCCCGAGGCGCTGGAAACCTCGATGATCCATTCGCTGGCTGGCCTGCTGGACGAGGGCGGCATCAATCGCGCGCGCCCCTTTCGCGAGCCGCATCACACCGCCTCGATGGCCGCCATCGTGGGCGGCGGGCGCCGTGCCGGCCCGGGAGAGATCAGCCTTGCCCATAACGGTGTGCTCTTCATGGATGAATTTCCCGAGTTTCCCCGCGCCGTGCTGGAAACCCTGCGCCAGCCGATTGAGACCGGGGAGGTCATGGTCGCGCGCGCCAACGCGCATGTGAAATATCCCTGCCGGTTCATGCTGGTGGCCGCGGCCAACCCGTGCAAATGCGGCTACCTGTCGGACCCCGCGCGCGCCTGCGCCCG
>JANSYB010000377.1 GCA_024742655.1 Paracoccaceae bacterium
GTGGGCGGCGATCCGGGGATCGGGAAATCCACACTTCTGTTGCAGGCCGCGGCGCGGTTCGCGCAGGCAGGGCTGGAAACGGTCTATGTTTCGGGCGAAGAGGCGAGCGCGCAGGTCCGGTTGCGCGCGCAGCGCCTTGGGTTGGGCGAGGCCCCGGTCAAGCTGGCCACCGCCACCGCGTTGCGCGATATCCTGACGACGCTCGATCGCGACACGCCGCAGCTTGTCATCATCGATTCCATTCAGACCATGTGGGCCGACAACGTGGACAGCGCGCCGGGGTCGGTCGCGCAGGTGCGCGCCGCCGCGCATGAGCTGACCACCTTCGCCAAGCGCAAGGGATGCTCGGTCGTGCTTGTGGGACACGTGACCAAGGAAGGCCAGATCGCGGGCCCGCGCGTGGTCGAGCACATGGTCGATACCGTGCTCTACTTCGAAGGCGAGCGCGGCCACCAGTTCCGCATTCTGCGCGCGGTCAAGAACCGCTTTGGCCCGGCCGACGAAATCGGCGTGTTCGAGATGACCGGCCGCGGCTTGGCCGAAGTGCCCAACCCCTCGGCGCTCTTTCTGTCGGGCCGGGGCGATCCCGCACCCGGCTCGGTCGTCTTCGCCGGGATCGAGGGCACGCGCCCCGTTCTGGTCGAAATGCAGGCACTCGTGGCCCCCACGCCGCATTCCCAGCCGCGCCGCGCCGTCGTGGGCTGGGACAGTGCGCGGCTGGCGATGATTCTTGCGGTGCTTGAGGCGCGCTGCGGCATTCCCTTTGCCGGGCTGGACGTCTACCTGAACGTCGCCGGGGGCATCAAGATTTCCGAACCCGCCGCCGATCTGGCCGTGGCGGCCGCGCTGTTGAGCGCGCGCGAAGACCAGACCCTGCCCGCCGAAACGGTGATTTTCGGCGAAATCAGCCTGTCAGGCGCGCTGCGCCCGGTGTCCCAGACCGAAAACAGGTTGAAAGAAGCCAAAAAACTTGGTTTCACGTCCGCAATCATTCCAACGGGAGGAAAACCCGGCGCGGATGGCGGGCTGTCATTGACCCGGCTGGGCGATCTGACGGTATTTGTGGGTGACATTTTCGGCGCAGGATAAGCGCGACAAGGGACAGGACGGGCATATGGAAGGTTTCACCATCATCGACGGCGTCGTGGCGCTTGTCATCGTTCTGTCGGCGCTTCTGGCCTATTCGCGGGGCTTCGTACGAGAGGCTTTGGCGATCGCCGGCTGGATCGTGGCGGCCGTTCTGGCCTTCATCTTTGCGCCGCAGGTAGAACCGCTGGTCAAGGAAGTGCCCGTCGTTGGCGATTTCATCGCCGACAGTTGCGAATTGAGCATGATCGCGGCGGCCACCGCGATTTTCGCCGTGGCGCTGATCGTGACGTCGCTCATCACACCGCTTTTCTCGTCTCTCGTGCAACGCTCCGCCCTCGGCGGGCTGGACCAGGGGCTTGGCTTTCTCTTTGGTGTGGCGCGCGGTATCCTGCTGATCGCGATCGCCTATTTCGTCTACGAAACGGTGATCACCTCGCAAAACATCCAGATCGTGGATGACAGTCGTTCCGCGCGGGTGTTCTCGCAACTCACCGCCAAGGTCGAGGACGGCAACCCCGAAGAGGCGCTTGGCTGGATCACCCGGCAATACGAAGAACTTGTCGGGGCCTGCGATACCGGCACCTGAGCCAGCCGGAACATGCCGCAGGCCACTCTCTTTGCCATTATCCTGATCACGGTCGGTGGTGCGCTCATCGCGTTTCAGGCGCCGCTCAACGCGGCGTTGAGCCGGTCGATCGGCAGTTCGGTCGCGGCGGCCACGCTGTCCTTTGGCATCGGTTTCGCTGTGCTGCTGACCATCACGCTCCTGTCGGGTCACGGGGCCGCCCTACCCCGTGCGGGGGGCGTGCCCAAATGGCTGCTGCTGGGGGGCGCGGTTGGCGCGGTCTATGTCTGGTCGGCGTTGTGGGCCGTGCCGATTCTCGGGGTGGTGACCACCACGACCCTGCTGATCCTCGGACAGATGATTGCGGCGATGGCGCTCGATCATTTCGGGGCTTTCGGCCTCGAGGCGCGCGACATCTCGTTTCAGCGCGTTGCAGCGGTGATTCTGGTCGTGGCGGGGGCCGTGTTGTCACGCTTCTGACACGCCGGCCGATCACGTTGCGCAATTGGATGTGATAGTTTCGTGACATCGCCCGCCCGAGCGCCTATCTAAGGGGCACGCGAAAAGGGATTCGGAGCTGCGCCGTTGTCCGACAAAACCATGCCCCCCGCCCATCCATTCGACGATGACAAGCTGCGCGAGGAATGCGGCATATTCGGGGTGATCGGCGTGACCGACGCCGCGAATTTCGTGGCCCTCGGCCTGCACGCCCTGCAACACCGCGGCCAGGAGGCCGGCGGCATCGTCTCCCATGACCCCGAACAGGGGTTCAACTCGGCGCGCCGCTTCGGATATGTGCGCGACAATTTCACCCGGCAAAGCCTGATGGAAACCCTGCCCGGCCCGCTATCGATCGGGCATGTGCGCTATTCCACCGCCGGCGGCAAGGCCCCCGTGATCCGCGACGTGCAGCCGTTCTTTGGCGAGTTCGCCATGGGTGGGGCCGCGATTGCCCATAACGGCAACATCACCAATGCCGACGCCCTGCGGCGCGAATTGATCGAGCGCGGGTCGATCTTTCAGTCCAGTTCCGACAGCGAATGCATCATCCACCTGATGGCGCGCTCTTTGCAGCGCACCATCCCCGAACGGATGGAAGATGCTCTGCGCCGGGTCGAGGGCGCGTTTTCGGTCGTGGCGATGACCCGGACCAAGCTGATCGGCGTGCGCGATCCGCTGGGGGTGCGCCCGCTTGTTCTGGGTCAGGTGGGTGACGGTTGGGTGCTGTCGTCGGAAACCTGTGCGCTGGATATCATCGGCGCGCGCTTCGTGCGCGAGATCGAGCCGGGCGAGATGGTCGTGATCAATGACAAGGGCGTCGAAAGCCACCGCCCCTTCCGCCCACAAAAACCGCGCTTCTGCATTTTCGAGCATGTCTATTTCTCGCGTCCCGATTCGATCATCGGCGGGCGCTCGGTCTATGAAACGCGCCGCCAGATCGGGATCGAACTGGCCAAGGAAAGCCCGGTCGATGCCGATCTCGTCTGTCCCGTGCCCGACAGCGGGACACCGGCGGCCATCGGGTTCAGCCATGAAAGCGGCATTCCCTACGCCATGGGGATCATCCGCAACCAGTATATGGGCCGCACCTTCATCGAGCCGACAGAGCAGATCCGCAACATGGGCGTGCGCCTGAAACTGAACGTCAACCGCGCCCTGATCGAGGGCAAGCGCGTGATCCTTGTCGATGACAGCGTCGTGCGCGGCACCACCAGCCGCAAGATCAAGGAAATGATCCTGGATGCGGGCGCCAAGGAGGTGCATTTCCGTATCGCCTCCCCGCCCACGGCCTGGCCGTGTTTCTATGGCGTGGACACCCCCAACCGCGAGAAACTGCTGGCCGCCACCATGTCCGAGGACGAGATGCGCGACCACCTCGCGGTGGACAGCCTGAAATTCATCTCGCTTGACGGCCTTTACCGCGCGGTGGGCGAGGCCAAGGGCCGCGACACCGGCTGCCCGCAGTACTGCGATGCATGCTTTTCGGGGGATTACCCTGTGGTGCCCTCCGATCAGGTCGAAAAGGGGTTCGAGCTCAA
>JANSYB010000592.1 GCA_024742655.1 Paracoccaceae bacterium
CTGGCGCGGGTGACGATGGCCGCACTGGGCGGTCAAAGCTACGTGATCGATGCCGATCCCGTGTCCATGTTCGATTTTACCCAGGAGGCCCTGTGATGAATGATAAAGAAGCCCCCGATGCCCGCCCGGGCTCGCGTCGCTGGATCCGGGTTCTGCTGGTGGTGTCACTGGCGTTCAACCTGCTGATCGTCGGCGCGGTTGCGGGGGCCGTGTTCTCGGGGGGCAAGTGGGGCAGGCACCACATGCATCCCGAGGGGCCGGGCGGCCCGTTGACCCGCGCGCTCAGCGAGGAGGATCGCCGCGTTCTCAAACGCCGGATGCTGGCCGGGATGCTTGACCCCGGGCAGGACCGGGCGGCGCGGCGCGATGCGATGCAGGCCCTTTTGACGGCGCTGAGATCCGAGCCGTTCGATCCGTCGGCCGCGGCGGCGCAAATGGAGGTGCTGCGCGACAGCATGATGCAGCGGATGCACACCGGCCAGCAGCTTTTGTCACGGCGATTTTCGGAAATGAGCGCGGCGGAGCGTGCGGCCTATGCCAACCGCCTCGAGCGGTCGTTGCGCCGGCGCGATTGACCGTGGCTCAGGCGGCGGAGCGGGCGCTGAACGTGACCGTGTTGCGGCCGTCGGCCTTGGCGCCGTAAAGCGCGCGGTCGGCCTGGTTGATCAACGCCTCGACCGCGGGGTCCGACACATCCGGGCCCGGCCGGGCCAGCGTCACGCCGATCGAGATGGTGACATGCACCGGGTCTGCCCGGTCCGGCACGTTGAACGGTGTTTCCCGGATGAGCCGGCACAGCCGGTCCGCGGCTTGCCGCGCCGCGGCGCGTGAGCTGTCCGGCAGCACGATCAGGAATTCCTCGCCGCCCAGGCGGGCGACCATCCCGTCCGCGCCCACACCGCCACGCAGCTGTCCGGCGATGCGGGTCAGTACGACGTCCCCGACGGCATGCCCGTAGGTGTCGTTGACCGCTTTGAAATGATCCAGATCGGCCACCATCACCGCAAAGGGCGCGGCCGCTTCATCGATCGCGCCGAGCTGTCGCTTGAGAAAGCTCAGCGCATAGCGGCGGTTGTAAAGCCCGGTCAACGGATCGGTCAGCGCGGCCTGCAGGCCGTTCTGCACCTGGCTGCGCCAGATATCCTTGTTGCGCTTGCAGCGGATCTGGGCCGACAGTCGCATGGCGATTTCCCGCGGGTCGGTGGTTTCGCTGACGACATCGCTGGCGCCCATGTCCAGAACCGTGGCGGCCAGCGGCATCTCGGTGCTGTCAAGCTGGGCGATCAGACAGGCGTCGCGCGTCGCCGCCGAAGACCGCAGCTCGGCCAGAAGGGCAAGCCCGCCATCCTCGCCGGTTCCGCCGATGCGCAGCAGGATCACGTCCGGTGCGTCGATGGGTTCGATGGCGCTGTGGCCCGGCTGTTGCACGACACTGTCGATCTGGTGGCCGCTTACCTGGCTGAGCGCGACCTTGCTGGCCTCGGCGCGGGGGCGGTTGGCATCGACCACGGCGACCCGGCCGGGCATGAAAAAGGGGGCCGGGGCCTCGCTCAGGCCGAGCGCCTCGGCCGCGTCGGCGCGAATGCCCAGTTCGCTGTCGCGGTGCGTCTGGCGCAGAAGGCTGCGCAGCCGGGCCAGAAAGACGGGTTCGGAAAAGGGTTTCGCGACGATATCCGTCGCCCCGTCACCCAGCATGGCAAGTCGTGTTTCCGGCGCGTTGCGATCGAGCAGCGCGACCAGGGGCAGGGCTTGCAAGTCGGGCAAGGCGCGCAGACGCCTCGCAAAAAGGGCAAAGCCCATGTCCGGCAAGCTGGCCGCGCAAACGACCATATCCGGCCTGTGATCCTTTGCCAGATCCAGCGCCTCGCGGGCCGACGCGGCCTGAAACACCGTGTAGAACGCGGCCGACAGCTTCACGTTCAGAACGATCCGGTTGGTGGCCACGCTATCGACGATCAGAATTTTGCCTGACATCGTGGATCTGCCTTTCCGACTTGTCCGTTTGCGTGGATCGACTATCCATGCCAGAAGTTAAGAAAACCTTTCCGGAGATTTAATCGACGTGAACGCTACGCGGGATTCCGCCGAAACGCTGGCCTTGAAATGCCTGGGCTGGCTGGCGGGCAATGAAGAACTTCTGCCGGTCTTTCTGGGCTCGACCGGGGCCAGCGAGGATGACCTGCGCACCGGGGCGCAAGACCCTGC
>JANSYB010000002.1 GCA_024742655.1 Paracoccaceae bacterium
TCTGGCCCCGCATGTCTTTGTCGACGCCGATGAAATCCTGAGCGAGGCGCGCCAGATCAGGGCAGACAGGCCCGTGATCGGTTGTCGCTGCAAGGGCGCGCAGATCTCAGGCGTGAACGAGATCGTCGACATGCTCGCACGAGAGTTGCTGTTTGACGGGGTTAAGTCGTGAACGCCCTTGGTGGCATAAGCCTCGGCGCGCGTCCGGTTTCGGCCGCGCTTCACTTCCGCGCTCTTGGGGGCCGGACATATCTTGCGCGCCAGTTCACGCCACATCCGTTCCACATCACGCGGCCCTTTTATCATCCGGGTGATCCGGCGGGTATGGCCACGCTCTACCTGCAATCGTCGTCGGGCGGGGTCTATTCGGGCGACGATCTGTCGCTCGATATCCGCGTCGAGGCGGAAGCGCAGGTTCATGTCACCACGCAGGCCTCGACCATCGTGCATGACGCGCGTGGACGAACGGGCGTGACGCAGACCGTATCGCTGAACGTGGCCGAGGGCGCGCGGCTGGATTACCTGCCCGATCCTGCGATCCTGATGACCGGTTCGAAGCTTTGCAACCGCGTGACGGCAACGCTTGGCCGGCAGGCGCGCGTGATCCTCGGGGATGCGCAGCTGTGCCATGATCCCGAGGGCCGCGCCCGGCCGTTTTCATGGATTGAAAACGAGATAGAACTCATCGGCCCCGGGGGAACGGACCTGCTGGATCGCTTTGAGCTGTCGGGCACGGAGTGGCCGGCGCGCACGGGCGGGTTCGCCTGTTCGGGGATGATGATCGTCGCGGGCTATGCGGATGCGGGCGCCGCGATGCAACGTGCGGCGGACAACGTCCCGGGCATCTATGCGGGTCTTTCCGTCTTCAGCGACCGCAATATTGCCCTCATTCGTTTCCTCGCCCCGGACGGGGCCGCGCTGTCCAAGGTGATGACGGCCACATGGCATGCGGCCGCAACTGCGCTTGACGGCCATCCGCCGGCGGAGCGCCGAAAATGACCCCAACGCTCATCCCCACTCCCATTCCTGCAATCAGAAGGACAACACCCCATGCATCACGGTGATATCGCAAGCAGCCACGACTCGGTCGGAGTCGCGGTCGTGAACTACAAGATGCCCCGGCTTCATACCAAGGCCGAGGTGATCGAGAACTGCCACAAGATCGCGGACATGCTCAAGGGCATGAAACGCGGTCTTCCGGGCATGGATCTGGTGATCTTCCCTGAATATTCGTCACACGGCGTCATGTATGACGAAACGGAAATGTACGAAACCGCCTCGTCCATCCCCGGTGAGGAGACGGCCATTTTTGCCGAGGCCTGCATCGCGGCGGATGTCTGGGGCGTGTTCTCCCTGACCGGCGAGCGGCACGAGGAGCACCCGAACAAGGCCCCCTACAACACCCTCATCCTGATGAACAACAAGGGTGAGATCGTTCAGAAATACCGCAAGATCATGCCCTGGGTGCCGATCGAGGGCTGGTATCCCGGCAATTGTACCTATGTCAGCGAAGGCCCCAAGGGCCTGAAGATGTCGCTGATCATCTGCGACGATGGCAATTACCCCGAGATCTGGCGCGACTGCGCGATGAAGGGCGCCGAACTGATCATCCGTTGCCAGGGCTATATGTACCCCGCCAAGGAGCAGCAGATCACCATGGCCAAGGCGATGGCATGGGCCAACAACACCTATGTCGCCGTGGCAAATGCCACCGGCTTCGACGGCGTCTTCAGCTTCTTCGGTCACTCCACCATCTGCGGCTTTGACGGTCGCACGCTGGGCGAGTGCGGCACCGAGGAAATGGGGATCCAATTCGCGCCCCTGTCCGTCTCGGCGATCCGCGAGGCGCGTCGCACGATGCAGTCCAACAACCATCTCTTCAAGCTGGTGCACCGTGGCTACACAGGCATGATCAACTCGGGCGACGGGGACAAGGGCACCGCGGAGCTGCCTTATGATTTCTATCGCAAATGGGCCGAAGACCCCGAAGGGACGCGCGAGATGGTCGAGGCCATGACGCGCTCCACCGTGGGTACGGACGAATGCCCGATGGACGGCATCCCGAACGAGAAAACCAAGGAAACGCATCGCTAGGCGACAATCGGGCCGGCGGAATGTCCGCTGGCCCCCTTTTTATGGAAACCGCATGTCACTCGAAACGTACCGCCTGACCGAAGAGCCCCGGTACCACCCAAGCGCTGACGAGGTCGCCCTTTACGAGGCGGCCTATCAGATGCGCTTGCCGGTGATGCTCAAGGGGCCGACCGGGTGCGGCAAGACCCGTTTCGTTGAGCATATGGCATGGAAACTGGGCAAGCCGCTGGTCACGGTGGTCTGCCACGAAGACATGACGGCCTCCGATTTCGTGGGCCGGTATCTGCTGGGCCCCGAGGGCACGTATTGGCAGGACGGCCCGTTGACCAGGGCGGTTCGCCATGGCGGGATCTGTTACCTCGACGAGATCGTCGAGGCGCGTCAGGACACCACCGTGATCATTCACGCGCTGACCGATGACCGCCGTATACTGCCCCTGGAAAAGAAGGGTGAGCTGGTCCGGGCGCATCCCGATTTCCAGTTGGTGATTTCCTACAACCCCGGCTACCAGAGCGTGCTGAAGGATCTCAAGGAATCCACCAAGCAACGCTTTTGCGCTCTCGATTTCGATTATCCGGCGGCCCCGATCGAGGCGGGTATCGTCGCCTCGGAATCCGGGCTCAATCAGCAGGATGCCGAGCGGCTGACCCGGATCGCCGGCAAAAGCCGCAACCTGCGCGGCAAGGGCCTGGATGAAGGTGCGTCCACACGGATGCTTATTCACGCAGGCCGCCTCATGGTTGCGGGACTTCCGATCGCGGATGCCTGTCAATTCGCGCTGATCACCCCCATCACGGACGACCCCGAGATGCGCTCAACCCTGTCGGCGGCTGTTGATGCTTGTATCTGATGGGATAAAAGCCGCGGCGCTGTCGCCGGCCCTGCGCAAGGCCTTCACCGGCCCGGATCGGGACGCGTATCTGCGCGCCCATGATCGTCTGCGCGGCGCGGGATACGGTGCAGGTATCGCGCGGGCTTTTGCATCCGCGGCACCGCGTGTGGCCGAACATGCCGGGGCCAAGGAGGCCATTGCCCTCGCAGGCGACGCCTCGCGGATTGCGATCAAGGCACGGCCACGCGTAGCAGCGGACTATCTCGACCTCTGCCCCGGTATCGCCATGAAGGTGTGTGGCGCGGACGATTTTCGTCAGTGGCGCGGCATGATCGTCTCTGTTCTGGAGGGCAGCCCCAAGGCCCTGGGGGCCTTGCTGGCACGCAGTGAAATGCTGCTGGAGCGTCTGGGTCTTGAGGCGCTGTGTACGTGGACGCAGACCGGGCTTCGCGTGGGCGGGCAGGACAGCGATCAGGCACTGCGCTTTTTCCAGCTTGAGACGCCCGAGGCACAGCGCCTGTTGGAGCGCTACGCGGGGGAGGCGAATTTCCCCAGTCTCGAGACTGGGCTGAAATCGTTTCACACCGCCCTTTGGCGCCACGAACCGGTCCTGCGTGAAGCGATCCGGGATGGATCCAACCACCGCGTGCGCAGGACGGGGTTTTCGAATGGTATCATACGGATGCCTTCGGCGTTTCCCGGCTTCAAGGGTCAGGAGCAGCGGCTTTACCGTGCCTCGCTTGCGCATGTGGGCGCGCATGCCGCCTATGGCGGGCCGCGCTTTCCCTTGGGCCAGCTCAAACCCCTGCAGGTTGCCGTGATTTCCCTGATCGAAGATGCGCGGGTCGAAACCCTGGCCTTGTGCGACATGCCGGGCCTCATCCGCTTGTGGTTGCCCTTTCATACCGCGGCGCCTGATGGGCTTGCGACGGCGCCGAACCTTTTTGCCGCTCTTGCGCGCGCCTTGATCGACCCGGCGTTTCAACCGGCCCATGGCTGGGTGCGCAAGGGCGTTGCGATGTTCGACTGTGCATCCGACCGTCTGTGTGATCCGGCGATATCGCGGGAAATCGGCAATGTCCTGGGCAATGATCTGGGCCAGACGCGGGTTCAGTTCGATGCCCTGAGCTATGTCGTTCAGCCGGCTTATCGCGACGACAACCTGGGCCTTTGGGACCTGCCGGATGACCCGGAAATACCGCCCGCGTCGGATGAGATCGAAGCCGACCTGCAAGACTTGCGCCAATGCGAACCGGGCGACCGGTCGCCGGACCGCAAGCAAGAACGGAGCACGCCCGACACACCGGGCCTGCCGGACGCCGTAAAGATCGTTGAAGCGCAGACCGAGGGCGGGCGAAAAGTCTTCAGCCTGCCTGAATACGATCATCACGCGGGGGTAGAGCGCGATGACTGGGTCACCGTGAATGCCTATGACCCGATCCCCGGTGCGCCCGGATTCTGGGATGCGCTGCAACAGCGTCATGGGACCACGATATCGCGCATCAAGACGGTGATCGCCAAAAGCGAGACGGGCAAAAGACGCAGGTTGAAGCAGCAGGCCGAGGGCGAGACCCTTGATCTTGATGCGGCGATTGATGCAGCCGTAGCGGTCAGATCGGCGCGACAACCGGACCCTCGGGTTTACGCCTGCATCATGCCGCCGGCGCGTTCGATCGCGGTGCATCTTCTTCTGGATATATCGCAATCGACGGCGGACCCGGCCGGCCCGGGCATCAGCATTCTCGACATGGAGCGTGACGCCGCGGCGATCCTTGCCGGCACGATGTCTCAGCTGGGTGATGATCTTGCCATCACGGCATTCAGTTCCGCGGGACGGCAGGATCTCCGTGTGACCCCGGTCAAGGCATTTGGCGCCCCTTTGGATGAGACAACGGGCCGGGCGCTGTCCGGGCTGCGGTCTGGATTTTCCACCCGCATCGGGGCGGCTCTGCGCTTCGCATCCCGCGGCATGGACGATGTATCGCGCTATAGAAAACTCGTCCTTCTGGTCACGGATGGCGAACCGTCTGATATCGACGTGGCGGATCCTGAATACCTGGTCGCGGACGCCCGGCGCGCGGTTCAGCACATGCGCAGCCAGGGGATCGATGCGGTTTGTGTGGCCCTTGGTCCGGAGGCGGGTCAGCGCCAGTCCGAGATCTTCGGGCGCAAGTCCTGCGTCCAGATCACCGATATCTCAACTCTGCCGAACACGCTTCCGGCGTTTTATCTGCGGATGACACGATGACCCGGGAGATCTTTTTTCCAGCCCTGAGCGCGCCTTCGAAAACCTGCTTTTCGTCAGGGCTTTCAGGCCGCCCAAAGCGTGATTTCCGGGCTCTGAAACGCAGCCCGGCGACATCACAAGAGAATCACCCGATCAACAACAAGGAGGCCCGGTATTTCGCGCTAATGTTCAGCCCGATGTAGTTCAAACAACGCCTTAAAATTAGTCGATTTTTCATGATTGAAGGCAGCCCCCCGGGGCAAGGAATCCTTTGTCTAAAAATTCACCAATAGGAAACAATTATTCCTTTTATTACTTGACGATGTGGTTGGCCCGTTGCCAGACTTCCTTAAATCCACGGCGGAAAACCAAACCGGCGAAAACCTGAAAATCCAACGAGAGGAAGAAAAGATGAAATTCAGCAGACGGAAATTTCTGAAGACTTCGGCAATGGCCGGTGCGCTTGCGGCACCGGGTATCTGGGTTCCCCAATCGCGTGGCGCCTGGGGGGCGACACTGACCGAAGGCGAGCCGATCAAGGTCGGCGTGCTGTTCTCGCTGACGGGCGGCCTGGCCGTGCCGGAAGAGGATTCCACACTCGTGATGCAATACGCCATTGACGAGATCAACGCGGCCGGCGGCATCGCGGGGTCCCCGATCGAGCCTGTCATCATCGATGCCAAGTCGGATTTCAGCGTCTACTCCGAAAAGGCGCGCGAACTTATCCTGCGCGACAAGGTCATTTCGATCTTCGGCTGTTATACTTCGGCCAGCCGCAAGGCGATCCTTCCCATCGTGATGCAGCGCGACAACCTGCTGTTCTACCCGACCTGCTATGAGGGCGCGGAATGCACGCAGAACACCGTTTGCACGGGCCCGCTGGCCAACCAGCACTCCAAGGATCTGATCCCCTACATGGTCGAGAATTTCGGCAAGAAGGTCTTTTTCGTCGGCTCCAACTACGTTTGGCCGAAAGAGTCGAACAAGAATGCCAAGATCTGGCTGGAAAACGCGGGCGGCGAATTGCTGGGCGAGGAATACATCCCGCTGGGGGATTCCGAATTCGGCCCTGTCCTGAACAAGATCCGCGAAGCGCAGCCCGATTTCATCTTCTCCACCGTGGTGGGTGCGTCCGATATCGCCTTCCACCGCCAGTTCAAGCAGGCCGGGTTCGATGCGGAAAAGATGCCGATCGCCTCGCTGACCACAGGCGAGATTGAAACCAAGGCGATGGGCGCGGAATACGGAGCAGGGCATTTCCTGTCGGCGCCGTATTTCATGGCGCTGGAAAATCCGACGAACGAGAAATTCGTCGAAGGCTTCCTGTCCAGCCCCTACGGCAAGAACGGCGTCACCCATTACAACATGGCCGAGACCTACAATTCGGCATACGTTTTCAAGGCAGCCATGGAAAAGGCGATCGCGGAACACGGCTTCGATGAAGTCACGCCGGCGCGCGTGCGCGATGCCTGCGCCGGTGTGAAGCTGGGTGCGGATATTTCGCCGGAAGGCGAAACCTGGGTCGATGAAGACAACTTCAACACGTGGCTGGTTCCCAAGATCGGCATTTGCCAGTCCGACGGCAGCTTCAAGATCGTCAAGCAGGCGGATGCGCATGTCGCACCTGACCCGTACTCAATCTATCCCGATGCCGGCACCTGCAAGGCCAACGGTCTGGTTGCACCCGACGGCACGGTTCGGACCGACGTCATCTGATACCCAAAGGTGGTGGCGGGGCCATCCCGCCACCATGCCTGACAAGCCGAAATTCACGTCAATTCAGGGAGCACGGGATGGATATCTCGTCTATCGCTTTCGCCAATTCGCTCATTCTCGGGCTGAGCATCGCCGGCATCTTCTTTGTCGCGGCGCTTGGCCTGACGATCATCTACGGCACTGCCGGGGTGATCAATATGGCGCATGGTGAATTCATCATGTTGGGCGCCTACACGGTCTATGCGCTGCAAACCTTTGCGGGCATTCCCTATTTCCTGTGCATCCCGGTGGCCTTTGTCGTGGTGGGCGCGATCGGTTTCGCCATAGAAAAATCGCTGATACGATATCTGTACGATCGCCCCCTCGACACGCTCCTTGCGACCTGGGGCGTATCCCTCGTTCTTATTCAGGGAACGCGGCTGATCTTCGGCAGCGACCCCAAATATGTCGAGATCCCCCAGTTTCTTTCGTCCAATCTCGAAGTGGGCGGGCTCAGCCTCGGGGTGTTCCGGATCTTCATCATCTTCATGGCGCTGGTTCTGGCGGCCGGTGTCTGGTTCATCTTCTACAAGACCGATTTCGGCATCAAGATCCGTGCCGTAACGCAAAACCGCGAGATCGCCGCCTCCTTCGGCATCAATTCGGGACAGGTCTATTCGTTTACCTTCGCGCTGGGGGCCGGACTTGCCGGTGTGGCCGGTGCGCTGTTCGGGGCATTGAACATCGTTCTTCCGACGATGGGCATGGGATACGTCGTCGAGGCCTTCCTGACGGTCGTGACCGGCGGCGGGGCCCTGCTGGGAAGCGCCATTGCAAGCCTCGCGATCGGTGAGCTGCAATCGATCTTCGCGCTGATCACCAACAGCACCTTCGCCAAGTTCCTGATCTTTGTGCTGATCGTCGTTTTCCTGAGGTTCCGCCCGCAAGGACTGATCTCGGCAAGCGGCAAGCGCCGGTAAGTGAAATCAAGATACTTTGACAGGCACCAAAGAAAATGATCCAGAATCCATATCATAACAAGACGCTGCAGTGGCTGTTCTATCTTGTCGTTTTCGCGCTCCTGGGGGCGGTGCCCCTGATATCGGAC
This sequence comes from Paracoccaceae bacterium, assembly GCA_024742655.1. Taxonomy (GTDB): domain Bacteria; phylum Pseudomonadota; class Alphaproteobacteria; order Rhodobacterales; family Rhodobacteraceae; genus Roseovarius. The sequence goes on from JANSYB010000002.1 coordinate 7,957, forward strand.
GATGCGTTCTTGCTGAACCAGCTGGCGATTTACGGTGTCTACGGAATGCTCGCTGTCTCGATCAGCCTGTGCTGGGGCAGCGGTGGCATCCTGAACATGGGCCAGGGCATTGCCTTCGGGCTGGGGGCCTACTGCATGGCGATGACCATGCAGATGCAAACCCAGGCCGAGGGCACGATCCCGCCTTTCATGCTCAACAACGGGCTCGATGCCCTGCCATGGATCTGGCAGCCGTTCCAGGACACGACCACGGGCATCATACTGGCGCTCTTGATCCCAACAGCGTTTTACCTGATCTTTGGCGGGGTCATGTTCACGGCGCGCGTGTCGGGCCCGTTCTTTGCCATCATGACGCTGGCCACGCTTAGCGCGTTCGCCACCATCTTCGTGGATCTGCAACCCTACACAAACGGCGTGAACGGTATTTCGCCCCCCGGTTCGCTGAATCTGGGCGAGACGGAGATCGACCCCTATTCCAGCGGCGCCTACTGGTTCGTCTTTGCCTTGTTGGTGGCCTGCACGGTCGCGGCGAAGCTCATCAATCAAAGCCGGTTCGGCCTGATCGTGCGCGCCCTCAAGGATGATCCCGAACGCGTCCGGTTCCTGGGCTACAACGTCGCGATATACGAAACACTGGTCTACGCCCTTTCCGGTCTGATCGCGGCGATCGCGGGTTGCTGCTTTGCGGTGCTCACGCAATATGTCTCGCCCGCGCAGTTCGAAGTCGGCTTCTCGATCTCGATCGTGATCTGGGTCGCGCTTGGTGGCCGCAACTCTCTGATATGGGCGATGTTCGGGGCTTTCACGGTTCAGGGCGCGCAAAGCTATGTCGGTGATCAGTTCCTGAGCACGTGGATCCTGATCCTTGGCTTCTCGTTCATCCTTGTGGTGCGGTTCCTGCCCGGCGGCTTTGCGGGCCTGGTCGAAACCATCCTTGGCCGCGCGGCCAAGCCCGAGATGGGCGCCGATACCGCCAACCTTGAATTCAGCGACGCGAAAGAGGTGGCGAAATGATCGGCGGTTTTTTCAAGATCGACAACATCGAGAAAAGCTTTGGCGGCAACAAGGTCATCAACGGTTTCAGCCTCGATGTGGCGGAGAACACGCTGCAATGCCTGGTCGGGCCGAACGGGGCCGGCAAGACCACCATGATCGACCTGATCAGTGGCCGCCAGAAACCCGACGCCGGCAAGGTCTATCTCAATGGCGATGATATCACCGGTTGGGGAGAGCATGAGATTTCGCGCAAGGGCATCGGGCGCAAGTTCCAGATCCCCGCCGTTCTCAAGGGGCTGTCCGTGCGGGAAAACCTGGAGGTTGCCTACAGCCGCGAAGTCAATGCGCTGCGCAACATGTTTTCCATGCGGGCAAGGGGATGCGCGGAGCAGCTCGACGAGATTTCCCGGCAGGTGCGTTTGACCAAGCGCCTGGATGTCGAGGCGGGGCTTTTGTCTCACGGGGAAACCCAGTGGCTCGAGATCGGGATGGTGCTCATGCAGGATCCCGCGATCCTGCTGCTGGACGAACCTGTCGCCGGCATGACCGAGAACGAGATCGGCCTGACCGTCGACATCCTAAACAAGCTCAAACGCACCCACACGATCATCCTTGTCGAGCATGACATGGGCTTCGTGCGCAAGATCGCGGACGTGGTCACCGTGCTCCACATGGGCGCGCTGCTGGCGCAGGGCAGCATCGAGGACATCGAAAAGGACGAGCGCGTGCGCGCTGTCTATCTTGGCACGGAGGACACACACTGATGCTTCTGCGATTGGATACGGTGTCGTCGTTCTATGGACGCACACAGATTTTGCGAGACATCGATTTCGGCGTGACCAATGGCTCTTGCATGTGTGTGCTGGGGCGGAACGGCGTGGGCAAGACCACCCTTTTGCGCACGATCATGGGCCTTGTCGACAAGATGACAGGCACGATGACAGTCTCGGACACGAACCTGACCAGGGCGCGCACCGATGAACGGGCGAAATACGGTCTGGGATACGTGCCGCAGGGGCGCCAGATTCTGGGCAATTTCACGGTGCGCGAGAATATCCTGCTGGGCACCTTCGCCAAGACGGGGCGCAACGGAAAAGTGCCGGACATCTGCCTGGACCTGTTTCCCTATCTTGCCGAAAACCTCAACCGCCGCGCCGGTGAGCTGTCAGGTGGTCAGCAACAACAACTGGCGATTTCACGCGCGCTTGCGGTCGATCCGCAAATCCTGCTGCTCGATGAGCCCACCGAGGGCATCCAGCCCAACATCGTGGCCGAGATCGGGGAAACCCTGCGCATGCTCAACAAGAAGATGGGCATCAGCATGATCCTGTCAGAGCAGCATATCAAGGTGGCCCGCGATCTGGGGGACCAGTTCGTGATGATGGACAACGGGCGCATCGTCGAGTCCGGCGACATTTCCGAACTGACCGACGACATGGTCGACCGCCACATGACTGTTTGAAGACCAGACCCATTCACAAGCAAGGGAGAAGAAAATGGAATCCATTCCAAAGAAAGGAACGCCGGAGCGCGAAGCGCTCATCAAGGCGCATCTGGAATGCACGGAGTCGATGAAAGGCGTTGCCGGGTTCTCGATCCTGAAATGCGAAACGCCGGGAGATACGACCGTTGTCTCTGGCGGGGTGCATGACGATCCACTGCTGAAGCGTGTTCTGCTGCGCATGCGCGGCGAAAGCATGGCCGGCAAACTCATCATCATCTGCACCGAGGTCGAAAAGGAATGGCGCATCGGCCGGCTTTCGGGTGTGCGCGGCGTGCCACCAGAATTTGTCGATGACCGTGTTTTCACCAACGAACAGGACGCGCAGCACGCCATCTTCCTGATGCGTCTCGACGAACTGCCGGAAACTGCGGGCATGCCCGAGCATTATCAGGAGGGCTGGAAGCGCCGCGACGATAACTGGCCAGTGACCTGATCCGAACCGGACTGGGCCAAAGCACATCAAGCAACCGCAAGGGCAGGGGACTGTCACGATGTCAGACCGCCCGCGCGACAGCCACAAGAGGAAAAAACCATGTCTGCAGCTATGCGACTTGCCGGCTATGCCGACACTTTCGGGGTGCATCCCGGGGGAACCATCAAATTCATGATCAATTGCGACGGCCCGAAGGAATTCAAGGCCGAGATTGTCCAGATGATCAACGGGGACACGAACCCACGCGGACCCGGCTTTATCGAAAAGCCGGTGCCGGGCGGGCTGAACATCACGGTTCCCGGCCGCAAGCAGGTGATCCACAGCGGATCCTACGGCTACGTGCCCGATTGCAAGCAATTGCGCGTCGAGAGCTTCACGCTTCAGTGCTGGATCTGGCCGACCGCACCCAAGACACATCCCAAGTACTGGAAGCACGGCGCCCAGGCCCTTGTCACCAAGTGGAGCGACGGCAAGGGGTACGGCCTTTTCATCAATGAAAAGGGCCATGTCGAGGTGCGGGTGAATGGCGTCTGTCTCGAAAGCCCCGAACCCGTGCGCGATCACGCCTGGCATTTCGTGGCCGCCACCTATGATGCCGCAAGCGGTGAGCTGATCCTCTATCACGAGCCGCAGGTGCATTACGCGCTCGATCCGGTGATCCCGCCCGTGTCCAAGACGATTTCGGAAAAGATCGAGCATCTGCCGATCCCCGCCGCCGTCGCGGCCTTTACCGAAGGCCTGTCGGACGATCCGACCGCGCAATCCTCGGTGCCCGCCGGTGTCGTTCTGGCCGGGAAATACAACGGCAAGATCGAGGCCCCGCGCATCTGTTCGGTGGCGCTGTCGCGGCAGGACATTGAAACGATGAAACTGGGCGCGCAATCGGGCCTGACCGAGCGGCGCAACTCCGGCCCGACCGGACCCTTGTCCGAGGTGATCGTCGCGGCCTGGGATTTCTCGCATGGGATCGACACGATCAAGGGCAAGGATTTCGGCCCCTATCGGCTTGACCTCGAATTCGTGAACCTGCCGACCCGTGGCATGACCGGCCACAACTGGGGCGGCACCGTGTTCGATTGGAAGGAAGCGCCCAAGGAATACGCCGCGATCAGTTTTCACGACGACGATATCGACGATGCCCGCTGGGAGGTCGATTTCGAATGGCAGGTGCCCGCCGACTGCAAAAGCCGCTCCTACGCGGCCAAGCTGACGACGGAAGACGGCGACGAGGATTACGTGCCGTTCTGGGTCGTGCCCGAGATCGGCAAGGAACAGTCCAAGATTGCCTTCATGGTGCCGACGATCAGCTACATGGCCTATGCCAACGAACATGTGGCCTGTAACGCGGGCGCGGCGGAGCTGTTCATCTACCGCGTGCCAATCATGCAGCATCAGAACATGTTCCTGGCCGAACACCGGGAATACGGTGGCTCGATCTATGACACCCATACCGACGGCACCGGGATCTGTTTTTCGTCGCGCTTGCGCCCGATCCTCAGCAACCGGCCCAAGTACGACCACTTCCTGGCCCAGGCCCCGTGGCAATATCCGGCGGATCTGCATCTGATATACTGGTTGGAAACCATGGGTTACGAGTATGATTGCATCACCGATGAAGACATTACGTATGACGGGCTTGCGCGCCTTGAAAACTACAATGTCATCATCACCGGATCACACCCCGAACATAACTCGGGCACGCAACTCGATGCGCTGCACAACTACACGCAGCGCGGCGGCCGTCTGATGTATATGGGGGCCGATGCGTGGTACTGGGTGCATTCCTACCACCCCGCCTACGAGGACAAGGGGCGCGGCGTCATCACCGAGATGCGACGCTGCGAATCCGGCATCCGCACATGGCGCGCCGATCCGGGTGAATACTATCACGCGGGCACCGGCGAACTGGGTGGCATGTGGCGTTTCCGGGGTCGCTACCTGCATTCGGTGGCGGGCGTGGGGATGTCGTCCGAAGGTTTCGACGTCTCCAGCTATTTCTCCCGCACCCCCGAAAGCGACAACCCGCGTGTGTCCTGGGCGTTCGAGGGGATCGAGTACGACGAGAAACTGGGCAATTTCGGCCTTGTGGGCGGTGGTGCCGCCGGTCTGGAACTCGACATTGTCGATTTCACGCTCGGCTCTCCGCCACATACCCTGACGGTGGCAACTTCGGCCGGTCGTCATACCGAGGCCTATCTCCTGGTGACCGAGGATTTCGGCTTCAACCAGCAGGGCCTTGACGGCACGACACATCCGCGTGTGCGGGGTGATATCGCCTTCCACGAGACCCCGAACGGGGGGGCGTGTTTCTCCTTCTCGTCGATCGCATATTGCGGCTCTCTGCCTTGGAACAACTGCGACAACAATATCTCGAAGTTGACCAAGAACGTGCTGGACCACTTCATGGTCGATGGCCCGCTGCCATCCGCGCCCGAGTCCGAGATCCGCGCGCGCGGCCGCGCGGATGGCGACCCCGCCAACCCTGATCTGATCCCGGCCGAGTAACGCAACACGTGGGCCGGCGCTACGTGCGCCGGCCCCGATCCAAGGCTTTCAGATTCATCACAAACCGGAGGCTGTCATGGTGCGCCGACCAGACCTTGGCTATCACGACGAGGGCTTGAACCTGAGCGATCCGCGCGTGTTCGACACGGTGCGCCGCCCCTTTGGCAATGCAACCACCCTGCCACCGGTTGCCTATCGTTCGCTTCAGTTTCTCTATCTCGAGGACGAGGCCGTCTGGACGCGGGAATGGGTCTGTGTGGGCACGCTCCACGAGATCCCGGGCGAGGGCGATATCCTGCCCTTTACCCTTGGCTATCACGGTGTGCACGTTCAGCGCATGGAGGATGGCAACCTCGAAGGACGCTTCAACATGGCCCAGCATGGCGGGTGCCGGATGGTGCCGACGCAATGCCAGCAGGGCGAGCGGACGCGTTGTTCCTTCACCTCCTGCGGATACAGTCGCGATCGGGGCCCGATCTCCCAGGTGGAGGGGCAGGACGATACCCGAACCAAGTACCAGTATCTGGGCCTTCGGCCCGAACGCCTGCATCCTGTGCATGTGGCACAGGTTGGCAACATGCTGTTTTTGAACATCGATCCGGGTGGCGCAGACACCGATCTGACACGTGACCTGACCCTGCCCCCGCCGGTCATGCGCAAGGATGCGACGCGCGCGCATCGCCAATGGCTTGAATGCGACGGCAACTGGAAATTCTCGGGCCAGATGCTCGCACGCTCGGACGAGATGCTGGCCTCTTCGGATCGCGTCATGCAGGGCCGCAGAACCGCATCCGACGGCTCACCGATCGCGGTTCAGTGGATTTTTCCAAACCTCATCCTGCTGACCCAAGGCGCCGAAACCTGCACGATCACGCTACAGCATACGGCGATCACGAAAACCCTGTTCCGTGTCGAGATCCTGTCGGATGGCGCGCTGGACGCAGATCGCCTGGCGTTCTGGCAGTCGGAACTGACCTGCGCCGGGGCCGGGGCCGAGGCCCTGCAGGGCGCCATTCCAGCCAGCGCATCCCTTGATGCGGCCCCGGATAACGCTGCCGGCGGCAAACAGGATCAGATCGCGGCGTGGTGGGCGCAGATCGCGCTCGTTTCTCGCTTTGAACAGATGCCGCACGTGGCCAGCGACATCCCGATTTTCCGCAACGTGGAGCATTACCTGATATGACCGATCTTTCCCTGCAAGAGCCTTCGGGCGCGATTGGCGGCACCCTCACGGATGGGGTGGCCTGTTACGAGGCCGGCCAGTTCGAGGCCGCCTACGACATCTTTCACAGATGCGCCGAGAGAGGCGATGCGACCGCCTGGTTCTGGCTTTCGGTCATGCACATGAACGGCGATGGTGTCGCGGTCGACAAACAGACGGGCTTCAAGTGCTGTCTCAAGGCGGCCGACATGGGCAGCGTTCAGGCGCAGACCAACCTTGGCGTGATGTACATCCAGGGCGACGGGGTGGCCCAAGATGCGCAAACCGGCCTGAGCTGGCTGTGCCGTGCCGCCGATGCCGGTGATACCGGTGCGCAGTTCAATGCAGCCACGTTGCTGTCGGCGGGCAAGGTCGTCGAGAAAGACCTCGAAACCGCCGCCAAGTATTACCAGATGGCCGCGGAAAGCGGGTATTTCCCGGCACAGGCGCGGCTCGGCTTCAGCTACCGCAACGGGTTTGGCGTGACCAAGGACCGTCACAAGGCCTTCCTGTGGCTGACGCTAGCCTCCCAGCACGGTGCGGGCAGTGCGATCAGCATGCTCGAGGGGCTTGTCTCCGAGATGACACCCGATGAGCTGCACCGGGGCCACCAGATGGTCGAGAAATGGATGCAGGATCATCGCGCCGATACAGCCGATGTGTGTTTCCGCGTGGACACCAATTGACCAGGAGGGGCCCGGTTTTGCGTTTCAGCGTGCAACAGATCAAATACGATTTTCTATATGCCATCAAGGAGTTCGACTCCGATGGTACGCTTTGGGGGTTGATCACATCGCCCTGGCCCCCGGCCGAGACGCTTACCCGGCTGGGGTGCGACGTTCAGGATTTCATCTACCTCGGCAAGCCGGCAGGCACCGCACGCGCCGCCGAAATCGTCAAGGCGTATTTCATTCAACGCTTCGGGGTCGCCGATTCAGGGCGGCTGGAGGAAGGCGGCATCGCTGAATGGGTGATCCTGTTCCGCTCGAAACAAAGCCTTCCGAACGAGGCTGACCTGCTGGAACCGGTGAGTTCCGGCAGGGGCTGATGGCAGATAGTGGCCCCCGAAATCCCTTCGCAAGAAGACAGCGGGGTCACTTTTGAGAACAACAAAAACTGGGAGGAAAGAAAATGAAAGATATCAAGGAACTGGCGTCTGGCTTCTATGAGATAGTGAATGGAGAGGGTGAACTGGGCGATGTCCTGTCCGATGACTTTCAGTTCGATATCATGCCGGGTTTCCCGTTCGGAGGTCTTCAGGACGGGCTGGATGCGTCCAAGGGCTTTTTCGAAAAACTGGGTCCGCTCTTCGACAGTTTCGAAGTGCACGCCGAAAGCTTTATTCCCATCAACGACACCACGCTTGTCGTGAAAGGATTTTACCGGGCCAGGACCGCCAAGACCGGCAAAGACGTGGATTTCGAAACGGTGCATTTCTGGACGTCGAACGGTGAAAAGCTGACGCATTACAAGCATTACTGCGATACGGCCCTTCTTTGTGATGCCCTGGGCACTGACAGGCCGACCTAAAGCGTTTCGCCTTTAACCTGAGGTATCAATTGAAGGCGAAACGCGTGCAACGCTGGTCTGTTGCGTGCGTTTCACGAAAAGCTGTGATTCAGGTTTTTCGCGAAAAGCTTTAGCCGAAGGGCAGGGGGACCAATCCACCTGGCCGGACCACGTGAAAACAGCAGTTTGACCCTGCGGTGCTGTCGTCTTGCGGCGCCGCCACCGCAGGTTTTCGCGGATGGCTTGTAAGCCATCGAGTTATTCGAACGAAACCGGTTACGTGCCATCCTGTTGGCGGAGGAGGTGTCCGCCGCCTTTAATTCCCGCAAGTTCTCTTCGGTTCTCATTACGTATTTAATTACAAAGGTATAATCCAAGACCGTTGGCGCATATGTTCCGATGGCTTCCGTTTACATCCCACAAAAAATGTGGGAAAAAGTGTGGGAAACGATTTCCAGCACAAATGGACCGATCATGGCGCAAGCGGAAGTAGGTAGAAAACGCCGCCCGGAAAAGGCGCTATCCGCCGTGTTTGTTCGGCAGGTAGTCGAACCGGGCAGGTATGCCGATGGGAATGGCCTTTTTCTCATGGTGCAGCCCAGTGGCTCTAAATCATGGGTGCAGCGCCTCACCATTCGCGGCAAGCGTTCGGACATAGGTTTGGGCGGCGCGGGCTATGTTTCCTTGGCCGAGGCGCGAGAGATGGCGCTGGAAAATAAGAAACTTGCGCGGGCCGGTGGCGATCCATTGCGAGCGAAGCGCGAGGCGCAAGCGGTGCTGACCTTTGCCGAGGCCGCGCGCAAGGTTCATCAAATGCACAAGCCGACATGGCGTAACGAAAAGCACGCGGCCCAGTTCATCAATACGCTGGAAACATATACCTTTCCGAAAATAGGGGCGCGCAAGGTGGGTGATGTGACAACGGGCGATGTGCTGGCGGTGTTGCAACCGATCTGGCTGGAAAAGCCCGAAACCGCACGGCGGGTGCGGCAACGGATCGGCACCGTCATGAAATGGGCCATTGCCCAAGGTTGGCGGCAGGACAACCCTGCTGAAAACATCGGCCAGGCACTACCTAAGCACCAGACTGCCAAAACCCGAGCTATGCGGAAAACTGGGTGACGGGGTTTGAGAGGGTGGCGTATCGTGGCGGGTGCTGAAGCCTGCCAGAACTTCCAAGAGGAACGATACGCCATGGAGAAGACTACAGACATCATCGCCCTTCGTCAGCCGGAA
>JANSYB010000142.1 GCA_024742655.1 Paracoccaceae bacterium
GCGTCGTCCGGCGTGTTTCAGGGGCTCAATTGCGGTCCGGGGTCCTCGGATCAATCCGAGATCGTCGCGATCAATCGCGCCCGCGTGGCCAGCGCGATGGAGGTTCCGACCGAGAACCTGTTGACCGTGCATCAGGTACATTCGGCGGATGTGGTCACGGTCGATGGCCCGCTGGACGCGCGTCCGCGCGCGGATGCCATGGTCACCGCCACGCCCGGCATTGCGCTTGCCGTTCTGACGGCCGATTGCCAGCCGGTGCTGTTCGCCGATCTTCGCGCCGGGGTGATCGGGGCCGCCCATGCAGGATGGCGCGGAGCGCTGGACGGTGTGCTGGAGGCAACGCTGGATGCGATGGAACGACTGGGCGCCCGGCGCGAAGACATTCACGCCGTGATCGGCCCGTCGATCAGCCAGTCCGCCTACGAGGTCGGACAGGAATTTCTGGAAAGATTCATCGATGAGGACCCCGACAACCAGCGGTTTTTCATCAATGGCGAAGGCGACAAGTACCTTTTTGACCTGACAGGCTATGGGCTGCACAGGTTGCGCCAGGCCGGGATCGCCAACGCGGAATGGACACGACATTGCACCTACACAGATGCCGCGCGGTTCTATTCCTATCGGCGCACCACGCATGCAGGTGAGGCCGATTACGGGCGGCTGATATCGGCGATCCGTCTCTGAATCGGGCAGGACCGGGGCAAGCGCGATCACAAGATTGCCCCAATTCAAGAAACAATCCGGGCTTTTCGGGAAACAATCCCCACCAATTCTCGAATTTATAGTTAATTTTCAATTGTTTACTATTTTTTGGCAAATCGTCCACATTCAGAAGATCAACCCGCAGGAAATATCTCAAACTTTTTTCAACCTGCCCTACCTTGGCCCAAAATCCGGGCAATAGTGGTGCCATCAAAACATAACAAACGTCAGACGGCAGGACGAAAGAGCGAGAGGAAAAGACCATGAAGAAACGTTGGATGAAATCGGTCATCGAAACCAGCAAGCAGACGGCCCCGGCCCTGCCTTTCCAGCGCAGTGCGCGCCGGGCGCCCAAGACCGCACCACTGATGATGGCAAAGCTCCGGACAGCCTGAACCGCAGCACGGGCACCCGCGCGAGCCTGATCGCGCGACATCAATCTTGTGACAAAGGCCGCCTGTTCGGGCGGCCTTGTTGATTCGGGGCATTCGCGGCCCAATTGTGGCGGGCCTGTCGGCTGGACCGGAACAATTCCCGTCTTGCGAGGCTATTGTCATGAAAGATCGGACAGTTTCGCCGGAAATTTGACTAAAATCAGGCATATTAGCTTACTGTTCTTCATCGAACGTAAATGGTGACACATCAAGCTTGCGTTGCCGGTGGGGGCCGGCGCGGTTGTGATGACCAAAGATGGTGATGCAACATGGCGACCCCCTTTCCCGCTGATGCCCTCTCATCAGCAGATCAGGTTACACACGGCTCACATGCACCCGGTCGGGCTATTGTCCCTCAGCCCGGCCGGAAGCATCGGGCAATGCGCAAATACCACGTCAAAACGCTGCGGCCAGATGGCAGCGTCCGCGAAACCGAGCAGATCGGCCCGGCCACCCCGGTGTTCGAGGCCGCGTTTTCGGCCTTTGCCCATGGCACCATGATCCAGACACCGCGCGGCCCGGTTGCCATCGAGGACATCTATCCGGGCATGAAAGTCAAAACCGCGGACCGGGGTCCGATGCCGGTGCTCTGGGTCGGCTCGATGACGCTGGTTCCCAAGGCGCAGGGTGTTGCATCGCGCGATTGCCGCCTGACGCGCGTCATGAGCGACGCCTTCGGGCTTGGCCGCCCGGACCGCGATCTGATGGCCGGACCCGGGGCACGCCTTCTGATGCGCCCCGCCGCGCTGCGCGACAGTTTCGGGCGCGAGCGCGTGTTGATGCCCGCCCGGGATCTGGTGGACGGTCACAGCGTGGTCGAAATCATACCACCGCGCCCGGTGACCGTTTATCACCTCTGCCTGCGTCGCCACGCCGTCATATCGGCAGCAGGCATGGATGTGGAAACCTATCATCCCGGTGCCGGGTTCGAACGCAGCATGGGTCAGAACATGGAGGCCCTGTTCCTGTCCCTGTTCCCGCATATCGAAAAGCCGCAGGATTTCGGGGCCACCGCGTATCCGCGTCTGCCGCTCGCGGCATCCGAAATGGTGGGCTGAAGGTCAGGCCGATCGGCTGAGCCGGTCCTCGAGGATATCGAAAGGCACGCCGGGTTCATCCTTGGCGCCCCGGATGACGAGCGACGTCTTGACCGAGGCCACGTTGTCGGCCGCGGTCAGTTCTCCGGTGAGAAAGCTTTGAAAGGTCGACAGGTCCGGGGCAACGCATTTGAGGATGAAATCGACCTCGCCGTTCAGCATGTGACACTCCCGCACCAATGGCCAGTCGCGGCATCGCGCCTCGAAGGCGCTCAGATCACTTTCGGCCTGGCTTTGCAGCCCGACCATGGCAAAGACCTGCACCTCGAATCCCAGTTCGCGGGCATCCACGTCGGCGTGATATCCCCGGATGAAACCGGATTCCTCGAGCGTGCGCACGCGGCGCAGGCAGGGGGGGGCGGAGATCCCCACGCGGCGCGCCAGTTCCACGTTGGTCATGCGCCCGTCAGCCTGCAACTCGGCAAGGATCTTGCGGTCGATCTCATCAAGGCGCGTATTGGGCATCCGGGGACTCCGTTGAATTCGCGATTGTTATAACACCGACAGTGGCGTGCGCAATATTGTTTCGCGCAGGCGCAAGATCATTTCTCTGCCCATGGGGCGGCCCTGGGTTATCGCAAAGCCGTGCGGTGGGGGTTACAAGCCCCGGCCCGCGCCGTTATATCTGGCGCGACTCACGCGCAGCATTCGGAAGGGACAATCATGGCCGAGACCCGTCACACCAAATGTCTGATCATCGGCTCCGGGCCGGCCGGTTACACGGCCGGCGTCTATGCCAGCCGCGCCATGCTTGATCCCATCCTCGTGCAGGGGATCGAACCGGGCGGCCAGTTGACCACCACCACCGAGGTCGAGAACTGGCCGGGGGATACCGAGGTGCAGGGCCCCGACCTTATGGTCCGGATGGAGGCGCATGCCAAGGCGATGGGCTGTGAGATCATCGGGGACATCATTACCGAACTGGACGCTGAAACGCGCCCGTTCGTGGCCAAGGGCGATTCAGGGACGACCTACACCGCCGACGCCGTCATTCTCGCCACCGGGGCGCGCGCCAAGTGGCTGGGTCTGGACAGCGAAGAGGCCTACAAGGGCTTTGGCGTGTCGGCCTGTGCCACCTGCGACGGCTTCTTTTACCGTGGACAGGAAATCGTCGTCGTGGGCGGCGGCAACACGGCGGTGGAAGAGGCGCTGTTTCTGACGAATTTCGCCTCCAAGGTCACCCTGATCCATCGCCGCGATGAATTGCGCGCGGAAAAGATCCTGCAGGATCGTCTGTTCAAGCATCCCAAGATCGAACCGCTGTGGTTTCACGAGCTGGACGAGGTGCTGGGCGAGGACAATCCCAAAGGCGTCACCGGCGTCAGGGTGAAGCACACAAAGACCGGCGAGACGCAGGAAATCCCCTGCAAGGGCGTTTTCATCGCCATCGGCCACGCGCCGGCCAACGAACTGGTCAAGGGCAAGGTCGAGATGCATCACGGCGATTACGTCAAGGTCGAGGCGGGCTCCACCCGCACCTCCATCCCCGGCCTTTTCGCCGCGGGGGACCTGACCGATCACGTTTATCGTCAGGCGGTGACCTCGGCCGGAATGGGCTGCATGGCCGCGCTGGATGCCGAAAAGTTCCTGGCAGAGCAGGACGTGGTCGAAGACGATCCAGCCCCGGTGCGGCACGATGAGGCGACAGCCGCGTCGTAGCCGCCCTGTCAGTCAGGATGAATGTCACGCGGTGTGCAGCCTGCTTCGAGGATGACGGCGACCCAGTTCACATTCGGTTCAAGCCCCATTTCGTTCAGCCAGGCCTGCTGTAACCGGTAGGCGGGCAATTCCTGCGCGCCGGGGCAGTACCAGTGCCCTTGCCCGGCCTGCCTGTGGTGGACGAGTTCGTGCAACAGCACACTCACATCATAAGGGTTTTTCGCGTTCCAGGGCCGCACCAGCCAGATCGTTTCGGACGCCGGATCATAGAGCCCCCGGGTGCGCGAGGCGTCCGACGCCGCCCGCATCGGGGCGAGCCGGGCCACCGTGGCGGTCGAGGTCTGCCGGATTTCAGGTGCTTCGGCGCGGCGCGGCAGATCGGTGTTTTCATCCAGCCATATTTCCAGATGTGCCACCAGATCCGGCAGGCTGCGCGCCTCGCGCCAAGCCAACAGATCACCGGCTGTGGCAGCCCCTGCAATCAGGTTGAGAACAAGACAGAAAAGACCGGTTCGCGCCGGCCACAGGCCAGCTCGGGACAGGATGCGCATGGCGTCCTCCTCACGGGTTTGGATTGATGTCAAAAAGATGCTAGAGTGGGGGGGCGCAGTTGCGCAAAAGGCCTTTTTTCATGTCCGGTTGAAGGAAATTCATCTGCCATGGGACGGCAATTGCCACCGTTCGCGGCGGTCAAGGCTTTCGAAGCGGCCGCACGCCATAAAAGCTTTAAACACGCGGCCGAGGAGCTGTGCCTGTCGCCTTCTGCCGTCAGCCACCAGATCCGCGCGCTTGAGGAATATCTCGACACCGCATTGTTCGAACGTGACGGCAACCACATGGCGCTGACCCTGACGGGGATGGCCTATGCCGGAAAGCTGACCGGGCTTCTCGACCTTCTGGATGACACCACGCGGTCCGTCCGGCAGGCCGGTGAAAAACCGCTTCGGGTTTTGTGCACGCCCGGCTTTGCCGCGAGATGGCTGGTGCCCCGTCTTGACCGGCTTGAATTCGGCGACCGTGTGCGTCTGCGGGTATCCACCGGGGCGCCCTGCACGGATTTCAGCCGCAATGACAGCGACGTGGTCATTCAGTGGGCCGACACACATGTGCCGGGTGTGACAACCGAGCCATTGATGCAATCGGGCCGTTATCCGGTCATCTGCCCCGAACTGCGGCAGCGCGAAAACGTGCGAACACCCAAGGATCTGCTGCGGTTACGGCTGATGTACGATGAAACAGATGATTCCTGGGCCGAATGGTTCGAGGCCGTCGGGCTTTCGGCCCCCGATATGCCGCCCGGCCCGGTTTTTCCCAATTGCGAGCTGGCCACCACGGCCGCCGAGCGCGGACAGGGCGTGGCCATGGCTTATGACGCGATGGTGCGCGATACGCTGGCCGCAGGCCGGTTGGAACGACTGTTCGACACCGACACCATTCCCTGTGTCATCTACTCGGTCGCTTATGCCGAGTCCCGCGCTGAAGATCCCATGATCCGGCGTTTCTGTGAATGGATTTTCGACGAGGTCGAACGGGCGCAAAGCGCTATCAACCGCCTGTCCGCCGCCGAATAACCTTGCCTGCAGTGTTGGGGCGTCGATGCGCTTCAAAACCGGTCCCGCCAAGTGAAGTCTGCGGTCCGTTCCTCATTCCGTGGGCGTGGCGCAGGCGCAACAATACCGAAACAGAGCGTTTACCCACCAATTCAGACTTTTCTGCAGGTGCATGATGTGGCATGTGTTCACGCGTGAACATACTTTGAGTCGTACCCGATGATTGCCATTGCCACAAAGCCGGACCTGCAAGGCGAAGACCAGCTCTTTCGCCTGTTGCGCCAGCTTGACATCGCACCGGAGGCCTCGCAGCGCGAGACCGCCGCCGCGATCGGCATCTCGCTGGGGCGCCTGAATGCGCTGCTTCGGCAGGCGGTTGACGCCGGTTTCATCAGGATCAGCGAACGCCCGGGGCCGGACAAGCGCCAGCGTTTCGCCTATGCGCTGACCACGCGCGGGGCGGCAGAAAAGATGCGTCTCACTGACCAGTTCCTCACCCGTAAATTTGCCGAGTATGACGCGCTTCACGCCGAGCTGACCGGCACAACCAGTGGCCTTGCGCCGCTCAAGTACAGGACCAAGATCGTGCAAAACAACCTTGCCCCCATCCCCGAGCTTTACGTCTCTTACGAAAGCGCCCAGAAGCTCAAGGTCGAAGCCGCCGACCTGATCAGCTGGGACCTGTCTCCGCGTCAGATCTGTGATCTGGAATTGTTGATGAACGGCGGGTTCAGCCCGCTCAAGGGCTTTCTGAGCGAAGAGGATTACAACGGTGTCGTGGAAAACATGCGCACCGCAGACGGCACGCTCTGGCCGATTCCGATCACGCTGGATGTCAGCGAAGCGTTTGCCGACAGCATTGAGCTGGGCCAGGACATCGCGCTGCGCGATCAGGAGGGTGTGATCCTCGCCACCATGACGATCACCGACCGCTGGTGCCCGGACAAGGCGCGCGA
>JANSYB010000014.1 GCA_024742655.1 Paracoccaceae bacterium
CTCATGTTCTTTACCAGCGCGATCAATATCGGCCTGTCGGTCGCTGCGGGCGTCCTCGTTTCGCGGTCAATCGGCGAGGGCGACAAGCTGGAGGCCCGGGAATTCGCCACCAGCACCGCGCTTCTCGTGACGTTGACGGGGATCGTCGTACCTCTGATCCTATTACTGAATATAGATTTTTTCGTAGGACTTCTGGGGGCCGAGGGGGAAGTAGCCGAACTGGCCGCAACCTATCTTTGGATCATCCTGCCCTTCACCTGGGTATCCGGGCTGTCCATGGTCGCGGTCGCGACACTGCGCTGTCACGGTGAGAACCGGATGGCCATGTACCCCTCGCTTTTCGGGGCGATCACCAACGCGGTCCTCGACCCGATCCTGATCTTCGGTCTGGCCATGGGCATGGAGGGTGCGGCCTGGGCAACGGTTGCGGCCCGGTTCGTGACGCTTGGCTGCGCGTTCTATCCGGCGATCCGTCGGCACAATGCCTTTGTCTATCCCAAAATCAGGTTGCTTTGGCGTGATCTCCGGACGGTTTCACATTTTGCCGTCAGGGCCGTGCTGGCAAACGTGGCCACGCCGATCGGCACCGCGATCGTGACCCGTGAAATGTCGAAATTCGGCCCCGAGGCCGTCGCCGGAATGGCGGTGATCGGACGACTGACGCCGGTTGCATTCTCGGTCATTTGGGCCCTTTCGGGTGCCATCGGGCCGATCATCGGCCAGAATTTTGGGGCGGGCCACATGGACAGGGTCAAGAGAGCGTATGTCGATGCTCTCAAGTTCGTTGCGATCTATGTGGTTTTCGTCACGATTATTTTGCTGGTCTTCCGTGGCCCGATCGCCGCGCTGTTCGGTGCAGAGAACCTGACCAAGTCACTGATTTTCCTCTACTGCTTTCCATTGGCGCTGGCCTCGTTCTTCAATGGCGCGGTTTTCGTCGCCAGCGCCTCGTTCAACACGCTGGGCCGTCCATCCTATTCCACATGGCTGAGCTGGGCGCAGAACACGCTGGGCACCTGGCCTTTCGTGGTGGCTGGCGGTGTGTTGCTGGGCGCGCAGGGGGTTCTGATCGGACAGGCCCTTGGAAGTGTTTTCTTTGCATCGATTGCCATGTGGTTGGGCTGGCGGTTGATCAAAAACCCGCCGGAAAACACCATCAAGCATCGCTATCACCACCCGTTGTTTGGTCATGGAAACCTCATCTCGCATACCCTGAACAAGCACACCGGAGACCGGTGATCCCGACCATTCGGCCAAGGCCCCGTCGCCTCGCCCTCGTTTTGCCCCGGCAGCCTGTCGATGGGCGCGAACGACGATATGACCCGCCATTTCAGGGTATCCGGGGCCGCATCGTTTTGGGGCATCGCCTGCAGCCCGGGTCGGACATCAGGTGTCGCGCCAAGCTGCCCCACAAGGCAGATGAACGCTTCAATCAGGCCACCACGCCGATGTGAATTCCTTTTGCGAACAGGTTGCAGACCTGTATGTTTCCGCAAAGACGCGTTATAAGTGTTGAATTTTCCTATCCATTTCTCGACTTGGACCCACACGCGACAGGGTTATTGGGAGCAAAAGCAAATGGAACTCATTACTGCACATCACATCATTGTTGCCGTTGGCTGGCTCGCTGTCGTGTTGAAAGTGGTCACCTTTGCAGTCAATTCGATGATCCCGCTCCGGCTTCTCGCGATGGCGTCATCCGTCTGTTTCATCATCTATAGCGCCGTGTTTCAGATCTGGCCGCTTCTGGCGATCGAACTCATTCTGCTCCCGATCAACGCTTATCGCCTCTACGAAATCATCGCATTGCGCAGGTTGGTGACGCATATGACAGACGAGTCGGAACCCGATTTCTCCGCAGCTATGGCTTATGGCAAGAAACGTGTCATCGAGGCGGGCGATGTCGTTTTCCAAAAGGGCGATCCGGTCGACAGCCTCTATTACCTGGCCGAGGGTTGCGTTGAAATCGAGGATCAGCATGTCACCGTGGCCGCAGGTAAGATTTTCGGCGAGATGGCATTCTTCAACAACAGTGCCACGCGATCGGCGACGGTTCGGTGCCTGGAGGATACGGTTGTCTACGAACTCGACGAGAAACGCTTTGCGCGGCTGGAATATGAAGACCCCAAATTCGCCATGGCCGTGATGCGCACGGTCACCAAGCGGCTCGTGGCGAACGCCGCGCAAACGCAGGCAATTCAGCCCGAGTGACATCGGATCGAACCCAGAAGACCCGCAACGCCCCGAACCGGGCAAGATCCGCTGTCTTCTCTTTTCCGTTGCCGGCATCCGACCGGGCGATCGCCGTGTTCGGGACGTTTTTGATTGGTATCGTCGCGGGAAAGGGTCATAGAGGGATATGCGGACCGCACCTCTCAAATCAGTTGCCCATCACATCCGGTACCTTCCCTTGTGGTCGGCGCTCACCTTTGTGCGCTGGCGCTCGTTTGATTTGCGGTCGCGTGGCCTGGGAACCACCTTCGCCGCGGTGATGCGATGGTTTCCGCCCGCGCGACGTCGGTTTGAACGTGAGGCCAGACGGGTCTTTCCGAACATGACCCGCGCAGAGCGTGCAACGCTCGGTCAAGGCATGGGCCGATACATGGGCCGGACCCTGTTCGAAATATACCACGGGGCCGAGTTTCAGACCCAAATTGACAAATTCAGGGTCTCGGGCCCCGGGCTTGACGCCTTGATCGCGGCACAGGCCGCAGGCAAGGGCGCGATCATCGTCTCGGGCCATTTCGGGCAATGGGAGGCCATTCGTGGCGTCCTGAAGATGCATGGACTGGAAAGCGGGGCGGTGTATCGCCCCAACAAGAACCGGCACTACGAGCGCCGGCTTCGGGCCGGCATCGAGGCGGCCGGCATGCCGATCCTTGCAACCGGTCGGGTGGGCACCAGGGCGCTGGTGGGACACCTTCGGGCTGGCGGTATCATTTCCATCCTGCTTGATGAGAAATACGCCGAAGGGGTGCCCCTGCCCTTTCTTGGGCACGATGCGCTGACCTCTTTGTCCGCGGCACAGCTTGCGCTGAAATACGGTCTGCCCCTGATCCCCGCCTATGGAACCCGGCTGGACGACGAAAATGCGTTCCGCGTGGATTTCGAAGCCCCGATCCCGCACACTGACAGCCTCACGATGACCCGCGCCTTCAATGACAGTCTTTCGGCGCGCATCATGGCCAATCCCGATCAATGGTACTGGATGCTGCGACGGTGGGACGGTCAGTGACGGCTCACGCCCTCCAGCGGGCATAATCGCAAGTGCCGCGGACGGTGCATGACGCATTTCGCCGGCCCGCTTCTGGCGGGCAAGGCCGGCCGCGTCACACGGCACTGACCTGCATCAGGACATCAACCGCCAGCACGCCGCTTTCATAGACGAACAAGGGGTTGATCTCGATCTCGTCGACGGTGTCGGCCTGCGCGATCGCATGCTCTGCAAGACCTGCCAGCGCGGCGATCAGCGCGGCACGGTCGGCAGCGGGCTTGCCGCGAAACCCGTTCAGCAACGCCGATATCCGCAGGCTGTCGAGTGCCGCGCCAATATCAGCGGGGTGCGCCGGCAACAGCAGGGACGCCGTGTCGCCCACCAATTCCACCAGAATGCCGCCACTGCCCAGCGTCATCGACAGGCCGAACTGCGGATCACGCCGGATCCCGACCACCAGTTCGGCCAGTGGCGGCGGCGCCATCCGCTCGACAAGGAAATCGCCGGTCACGGCAGATGCGTCATGGCCGCTCACAGTCGTCGTCATGGTACCCGCCGCCTCCAGAAGCTGCTCCGGCGTGCCGATGTCAAGCGCCACGGCACCGGCCTCGGTCTTGTGCGCCAGGCCCGCGCTCATCATCTTCAGCGCCACCGGGAACCCGATGTCGCGCGCCGTCTGCACCAGCTGATCCCGGGACACGACACGCCCCTGCGGCACCGGAATGCCGGCATCGGCCAGCCGGGCCTTGCCCTGCGCCTCTGTCAACAGCCGGGGTTTGCAGCATGTGATCGCGCGCCGTGGTGTCACCAGCGGGTCCGGCGTGGCTTGCAAGATCCGCCGTCGCGCCGCATGCCACCACGCCGCATCACGTATCGCGTTTAGGGTTTCATGCACGCCCTGCATGGGGGCGACCCCACGTGCGATGAAGGCCTCGCGTATATGCGAGGGCATGTTTTCGGGAATCGTCGCGCAAATCGCCGCTGGAAGACCGGCCGCCCCGGCGGCCTCGGCAAAGGCGACCCCGTCATTGAGGTAAAGCTGCTCGGTCTCGTCCAGACCCGGCGCTGGATAGTCCTGAACCAGAAGCGTCGCCTGCGCGGGAATACCCGCCATCGCCTGGGCGAAAACAGGCCCTGTCTGCTCGGGCTGTCCCCAAATGGGCGTCGTGTAGTCCAGCGGGTTTGTCACCGTGGCAATGGGCGGCAGCAGGTCCATAAGCGTCGCGCGCGCGTCTGGGCCCGGCGCGGGATAGCGAAGCCCGATGGTTTCGCCATGATCAGCCAGCATCGTCGCGCCACCGCCCGAACAGGTGAACCCCAGCACCTCGGTGCCCTCGGGCGCCCCGGCCACGCACAGAAACTTGAGTGTTTCCAGAAGCTGCGACGGATTGGTCACCGCGATAATCCCGACGCGATCGAACAGCGCCCGGTAAAGCGCGCCCGACCCGGCAAGCGAGCCGGTATGGCTGAGCGTCAGGGCCTCTCCTATCGCCGAATTGCCGGTTTTCAGCGCCACGATCGGGGTGCGCGCCTTCAGCGCCTTCAGCGCCGCACGTTCAAAGGCGGGGATATCCGACAGGCCCTCGATATGCAGGCCGATGGCGCGCACTTCGGGCCTCTCGCACAGCAGATCGATGAACTCGGTCAGCCCGATATCGGCCTGATTGCCCGCCGAGGCCATATAGGCCAGCGGCAGGGATCGCTGACTCATCGTGATGTCCGAGGAGAACATGCCCGACTGCGTGATGATCGCCGCCCCGTAGCCCGGGCAATGGCCCCCATGCGCAAACGGCCAGAGCGCCGCGCGGTTCACGTAGTTGATCACGCCATAGCAATTGGGGCCGATCAGAACCATGTCGCCCAAGGCCGCTTTCACCTCTGCCTCCAGCCCGCGACCGGCCTCATGGGCCTCACCGAAGCCCGCGGAATAGCAGACGATCCCGCCTGCCCCTTTCCGCGCCAGTTCCCGCACCGCTTGGGGGACCGTGGGTGCCGGGATCGCCATGAACACGGCATCGGGCGCGTCCGGCAAATCCTGGATCGTGGGCACACAGCTCAGCCCGGCAAGCGTCTCGCGCCTCGGGTTCACCACCCACATCTGCCCCGAGAACCCCGCCCGGCGCGCCTCGTTGATGGCCACGGCCGCGTCGGCCCCGCCGATGAAGGCAATATGCCGAGGGCGTAACAGCCTCTCGAAATTCTGGCGCTTGGCCGGCGTCATGAGATCAGGCGCCGAGGGGCCGCAGGATCGAGCGCGTGATGATATGGCGCTGGATTTCGCTGGTGCCATCCCAGATCCGCTCCAGCCGGCTGTCGCGCCAGAGGCGCTGCAGGGGCATGTCCTCCATCAGCCCCATACCGCCATAGATCTGAACGGTGTCGTCCGCGATCCGATTGAGCATCTCCGAGCAGTAGACCTTGACCATCGCGGCATCGGCATCCTGAAGGGCGCCGCGCTCGGCCCGCACCACGGCGTCTGTGACCATCAGATCGGCCGCGCGCAGGTTCATCGCGGCATCGGCCAGCCGGAATCCCGTGGCCTGAAACCGCCCGATGGGCTGTCCGAACTGACGACGCCCGGCCGCCCATTCCGTCGCCAGCCCCAGAATGCGTTCGGCCTTGCCGCAACAGCACGCCCCGACCCAGATCCGGCCCATGCCAAGCCATTGACCCGAGAGCTCCAGGCCCTTGCCCTCTTCGCCCAAAATCTGCTCCGGTCCAAGGCGCACATCGTCGAACGAAAGCTGAAAGGTCTTGTATCCCCGGTAACTGACGCACTTGTGGCCTTCGCGGCAGTCAAAGCCGGGCGTGCCCACATCCACCAGAAAAGCGGTGACGCGCTTGCGCGTGCCGCGGGGCGTCTCGTCTTCGCCGGTCGCGGCGAAGACGATGGCGAAATCCGGCATGCAGGGGCCCGAGATGAAGTGTTTCGATCCGTTCAGAATCCAGTCGTCGCCATCGCGGCGCGCATTCGTCTTCATGCCCATCACGTCCGAACCGGCCTCGGGTTCGGTCAGGGCGAACAGCTCGCGTTTCTGCCCGGCAACACAAGGCAGCAGGTAACGCTCGCGCTGCTCTCCCTCGCAGGCCAGCAGGATTTCGGTGGGCCGCGCCGCCCAGCTGTGCAGCGCATGGCTGGTCTTGCCGTATTCGCGTTCGATCAGATGCATCGCGGCATAATCCAGCCCGCCGCCGCCCACATCCTCGGGCAGGTTGCAGGCGAACAGCCCCAGTTCCTTCGATTTTTCCTCGATCCGCCGGCCCAGTTCCTCGGGCACCTCGCCGGTGCGGTCGACCATGTCCTCATGCGGATACATTTCCTCTTCCATGAAGGCGCGCACGGTCTTGAGAAGCAGGTCATTCTCGTGACTGACGTGAAAATTCATCTCTTATCCCTCCGATGCGCCCGGCTGCGTCCGATGGCGCAGCACGAGGGCGTAGATGACAAAGGCAAGCAGGGTGACCGCGATCAGCACCACCGCGGCGGCCGCCACGGTCGGGTCGGTGTTCTCACGGATGCCGTTCCACATCCGGCGCGGCAACGTGTAGACGCTGAATTTCGAAATGAAGAGCGTGACGACGATTTCGTCCCAACTCAGGATGAAGGCGAAAAGCGCCCCTGCGAAAACGCCCGGCCGGATCGAGGGCAGAATCACGCGGCGCACCGTCGTCCAGTTCGAGGCCCCCAGGTTGCGGCTGGCCTGTTCCAGCTTGGGGTCGAAATTGGCCAGGCTGGCACTGACCGTGATCAGCACCAACGGCGTGGCCAGCACCGTGTGCGCGATGATCAGGCCGGGATAGCTGTCGATCAGACCGATGGGCACCAGAAGCCGGTAGAACACCATCGCCGAGATGATCTGCGGAATGATGAGCGGCAACAACAGAAAGGCCCGGACGATGTCGGTGTACCGCGACGTCACGCGCCACAGGCCAATCGCGCACAGCGTGCCAAGCGTGGTGGCCAGAACCGCCGTGCTGGCGGCGATGATACCGCTCTGGGCAAAGCTCGACAGCCATTCGGGGCTGGTGAACAGGGTCTCGAAATGACGCAGGGAATATTCGCCCCGGGGCATCGACAGGAAACGCTTAGGCGTCAGCGACACCGGAATGGCGATCAGCGCCGGCAGCACCAGGAACAGCAGCGCCATCCATGCGCCCATTCGGTTGAGCCGTGCAAATATCCCCGGCTTCATCGCGTCGCCCCCCCACCGAAGACCGCCGAGAGTTGCATGAAGCGCGTCATGATCCACAACAGGGCCAGCACGCCGATCAGCATCAATGTGCCCAGCATGGCCGCGGTGCCCCATTTCAGCGTCACCAGAAGTTGCACGCTGATATATTCGGCCACCATCAGAACCTTGCCGCCACCCAGAATGGCCGGTGTCACGTAAAAGCCCAGGCTGAGGATGAAGACAAGCAGCGACGAGGCCACGATCCCCGGCAATGTCAGGGGCAGGTAGATGCGCCGGAAGGTCTGGACCCCGTTGGCACCAAGATTGCGCGAGGCGGCCATGACGCGCGGATCGAGTGTCTGCATGTTGGCCATCAACGGCAGCACCGCGTAGGGCACCATGTAGTGGATCATGCCGATCAGCACGCCCAGTTCATTGCGCATGAAGCGGATGGGCCGGTCGATCAGCCCGATGGTTTCGAAGGCGTTGTTGACCAGCCCGTTATGCCCCAGAAGCATCAGCCACGCGAAGGTGCGCACCAGAACCGATATCCAGAAGCTGATCAGCAACAGGGTCAGCATGATGTTCTGTTTCTTTTGATGGGCATGCACCATCGCATAGGCAAGGCAATAGCCGATCGCGACGCTGAAGACGGTCGTGATCAGGCAGGTGCGAAAGGTC
This sequence comes from Paracoccaceae bacterium, assembly GCA_024742655.1. Classification (GTDB taxonomy): domain Bacteria; phylum Pseudomonadota; class Alphaproteobacteria; order Rhodobacterales; family Rhodobacteraceae; genus Roseovarius. The sequence goes on from JANSYB010000014.1 coordinate 8,068, forward strand.
GTCCACAGGATACGCGCCATGGCATCCGAAGTGACAAGCGCGCTGTAGTTTCCGAACCCCGGTTCGGGATCCGTGACGCTGAGCCACAGGATGTTGAGCAAAGGGCCCAGATAGAACACCACCACCACAAGAAAGAATGGCGCCACCAAGAGCCAACCGGGGCTGATATGTTTCCTGAGCGCCTGCATTCTGGATTATCCGGGTATCACCTGTGGTCACCGGAACCGCGTGCCGGTCCGGGATGTGGTTCGGGGTGGCCCGGCCGCGGGCAAACGCGGCCGGGCCCGTGGTCTCAGCTGATCGCTTCGAGGAAGGCATTGACGGCATCGCCGCCATTCTCACCCCACCAGACGGGATCGTTATAGACGATATTGTCGATGTTCTGGGCCGAGGTGATGGCATAGGGCTGCTGTTCTTCCGGGATCTCCGAAAAGGCGGCCGGGTTGGACGGCGTCATGCCAAGGCAATCGAGGATATCGAGTTGCACCGGCACCTCCTGCGCGGTGGCGATGAATTTCATCACCGCCTCACGGCCGGCAGGGTTCCCCTTGGGCACGATATAGGCGCCCGGCATCGCCATGGCCTGATTGTTGACCAGTTTGTAACGGCCATCGGTGTCCATCTCGATGTTCTTGCCGCGGTTCTGCCAGATGATCGCCATCGAGGCCTCGCCGCTGATGCACATCGAATGCACCTCAGAGCCCGAGCCCCAGTAGATGCTGTCATCCTTGATCGACTTGATCTTGTTCAGCGCTCGGTCCATGTCGAGCGGATAAAGCTGGTCGCCCGGCACGCCATCGGCCATCAGCGCCGCCTCAAGCGAGCCGTTGGCCCACTTGTAAAGCGACCGCGTACCGGGGAATGTCTCGGTATCGAAGAAGTCGGCCCAGTTCTTTGGCGGGTTGTCGCCATACATTTCCGTATCATAGACGAACGCATAGCCATACAGGATGATCGAGATACCGTATTCCAGCGCATATTGCGGCAGGGTCTTGTCCTTGCTCACGATCGAGTAGTCGATCGGCTCAAGATGGCCTGTGGGCCCCAGTGACACGGCATTGAACAGGTCACCGTCGCAGACATCGGCGGTGACGTTGCCGCTGTCCACCATCTCGCGGATCTTGCCTTCAAGCGGCCCGGAAGTATCGAACTTCATGCCCATCCCGGTCTTTTCCTGAAATGGCACCCCGATGGCCGATCCGTGGCACTCCTCCGAGATGCCGCCCCAGTTCCACATCACGATATGATCTGCCGCCGCCTTGGCATCGCCGGCCATCACGGCCGACATCGCCACGCCCGACATTCCGCAAAGCGCGAGAAAGCTGCGCCGGTCCATCCGACCGGCCCGGTAGGCATGGGCGCTTTCCAGAAGTGTTTCCTTGATGAATTGCTTGTCTTGCATATCAGTTCCTCCTTGTTGATGTCGGGCCTTGTCTGGCGGCCCCTTATGTATCGGCGCTCTCGCCCCCGCGCCGTTCCGGGTCTTTACGTGTCCTCCAGCTTCACCGCGGCCGTATCCGCCCAGGCCAGATCCACTTTCTGGCCGACGCTCAGGTCATGCGGGTTGCGCCAGCTGTCGACATCCACCTCGATGTCGTCCCGCCCCTCCACGGCGACCATGAATTTCTGTATCGCGCCAAAATAGGTGATGTCGCGGATCGTCCCACTGAGCCGGGCCGCCCCGTTGATGGACCCCGCGGGCGCAAGATCGATCTTTTCGGGACGCAGCGCATAGGTGCCATCGTCAAGCGTGAGGAAATTGCTCTTGCCGAGAAACCCCGCGGCAAAGCGGGTGCGCGGACGCTCGTAAAGTTCGTTCGGCGTGCCCAGCTGTTCGATCCGCCCGTCCTGCATGATCACGACGCGGTCGGACATCGACAGCGCCTCTTCCTGGTCGTGGGTCACGTAGATGAACGTCGTGCCCACTTGCCGGTGAATGGCCTTGAGCTGATCCTGCACTTCGACCCGCAGCTTCTTGTCGAGCGCGCCGAGCGGCTCATCCAGCAAAAGCACCGGCGGCGCAAAACACAGCGCCCGCGCCAGCGCCACCCGCTGTTGCTGACCGCCCGAGAGCTGGCCCGGCTTGCGGTCGCCGAATTGCTGCAACTGGACCAGCTCCAGCATCTCGTCGACCCGCGCCTCGATCTCGGCCCTGGGGCGCCCGCGCACGTCCAGCGCATAGCCCACATTCTGCCGCACCGTCATATGCGGAAAAAGCGCGTAGCCCTGAAACACCATGCCGAAATTGCGCTTGTCAGCCGGGATATCGCGGATCGACGCACCGTCGAGCAATATGTCACCCTCCGAGATGTCCAGAAAACCCGCGATCATCATCAGAAGGGTCGTCTTGCCCGACCCCGACGGCCCCAGAAGGGTCAGAAACTCGCCGCGCCGTATCTCGAGATCAACCTCATCGACGGCCACGAACGTGCCGAACCGCTTGGTCAGACCGGCGAGGGTCAATCCACCTGTGGCGGTCTGGGTCATTCATCGGCTCCGCGCAGCTTGAGCCGGTTGCGCGCTTCCTGCGGGGTCACGGCGCGCCCGCCCATTCGCTCGATGATCTCGACCACGCGTGACACCAGTTGCCCGTTCGTGGCCAGCACCCCGCGATCAAGATAGATGTTGTCCTCCAGCCCCACCCGGACGTTGCCGCCCAGCGTCACCGCCGCCGCGGCCATCGGCATCTGGAACCGCCCGATCCCGAAACTGGCCCAGCTGGCCCCGGCGGGGAGTTGCGCCTTCATTGCCGCCATGGTTTCGACCGTCTGATCGGCCCCCCACGGGATGCCGAGGCACAGCTGGAACATCGGCGGGTCCGCGATCAACCCTTCGGCGATCATCTGTTTGGCAAATCGGATATGGCCAAGATCGAACACTTCCAGTTCGGGCTTCACCCCCCACTCCCGGGTCAGTTGCGCCATGCGTCGCAAGGTCGGCGGGGTGGAAATATAGATGTCGTCGGTGTCCGAAAAATTCAGAGTTCCGCAATCAAGCGAACAGATTTCCGGCAGGCATTCCCTGACATGGGCCAACCTTTCGTCCGGGCCTATCATATCCGTGCCCGGGCCCGGCATGGCCGGATCGTCCGGCGAGGGCGACCAGTCGCCCCCCATGCCCGCCGTCAGGTTGATGACGACATCCGTGCCACTCTTGCGGACAAGATCCACCGCGTCCTTGAAAAGCCCCACATCTCGCGAGCCCTTGCCGGTGTCGGGATCGCGCACATGGATATGCGCAATCGCCGCTCCCGCATCCGCCGCCTCGATGGCGGCCTTGGCGATCTGCTCGGGCGTGACCGGGACATGGGGCGACTTGCCCACCGTGTCGCCGGCCCCCGTCACAGCACATGTCACGACCACTTCGAAGTTCACGGGCAACCTCCCTTTTTTTGTAAGTGTGCGGGGGATACGCCGCAAAAATATCGATTATTCGCCGGATTCATGATAGTCGTGGCGAAAATACTGACTCTTTCAGAGGGCCGAATATCAATGCAGCACAGCGCCGACACACGCGCCAACCCGGCGCCGCCCACCCGAATCGCCTGCGTGCTGCTGCCGCGCTTCAACATGATGGGGCTGGTCAGCCTGCTTGAGCCTGCGCGTATCGCCAACTACCTGTCCAGCCCGCCACTCTACCAGCACGAATATCATGCGCCGCAGGCCGGCGACGTGGTCGCCAGCAACGGAATGACACTGACCTGCAAGCCATTGCCGGAAAAACTGGCCCGGCAGGATATCGTCTTCGTCGCCGGCAGCTGGGGCACCGAGCATTATACCGATCCCGTGCTGATCTCCTGGCTCCGGCGGCAGGCGCGGATGGGCGTGCGGCTCTGCGCGGTCGAGATCGCCGCCTATGTCTTTGCGCGCGCGGGCCTTCTGGCCGGGCGACAGGCCACGACCCACTGGTCGTACCTTGCCGGGTTCCAGGAAAAGTTTCCCGATATCCTCGCCGCCGAGCAGCTTTTCACCATCGACGGGCGGATCATGACCTGCGCAGGCTCCACGGCGGCGACCGACCTGATGCTGACTCTCATCCGCGCCGATCACGGAGGCCCGCTGGTGGGCGAGATATCGGACAACATCATGCACCACCCGGTGCGCCCCGCCAACGCCCCGCAGCGCAAGACGCTCGGCCGTGGCCTGGACACCCTCCCGCCCGGCGTCAATGCCGCGATCCGACTGATCGAAAGCAACCTGAGCGAACCGCTGCCCGTGCCGGAAATCGCCCGGCAGGTCGGCATCTCGCAACGCCAGCTGGAGCGGCAATTCAATCAGGCGATGGGGTGTTCCGTCGTGCAGTTCGGCCTGCTGTTGCGGTTGCAACATGCGCGGGTTCTCCTGATTTCGACCGATCTCGGGGTGCGCGAGATTTCCGCGGCCTCGGGGTTCAACTCGCTGTCGCATTTCGCCTATGCGTTCCGCAAATGCTTTGGCCGGCGGCCCAGCGACTACCGCAACGCCTGGCCCGAGCAGGAAGAGGCGCCAAGCTGGCCCGGCACGCTGTCGAAATATCTCGAAACGCTGCAAGTCAATCAACGGATGCGCGGATGACCCGGCCTGCGTGATCGCGAAACCGGCCCAAGACTTTTTAAAAAGTCTTGGCAAAAGTCTTCACAAGACTTTTGCCCCGCGGATCATGCGGTATCCCGTACCGCCTTGAGCACGGCGACGATCTTGCGGTCGCGTTCGGCCGCCATGTCCTGAAAATCCCGCCCCGCCGCCATGTCGTTGCACCCTTGAACCATCCGGTCCCGCAAGTCCTGCGTCAGCTCGGGCGCCTCGAGCCGTGTCCACGGCCATTTCAGCGCCGGCCCGAACTGGTCGAGGTTGGTGGCCATACCCCCCTCGCCACAGGCGACGTGGAAGGCCATGCACTGCCCCTGAACCGCCATGCGCGGGGCGGGTCCGTTCCTGAGGGCGATGTCGATATCCTCGGGCGTCGCCTCGCCATTGGCGACCATGTGCAACGCCTCGCGCCAG
>JANSYB010000445.1 GCA_024742655.1 Paracoccaceae bacterium
ACCCAGCTTCCGTCAGCCATCAGGTATCTCCTCCGATCACGGCCTGCCGGATCAGCGGCGCGCCGTCACGCATGTTGCGGATGTCTTCGAACAGGTTCTGGAAAATGCGCCCGCACATCAGCACGAAGGCCATCGGCGCGGTGATCAGGAACCACCATTGCATCACGTTGTTGGTGCCCAGAACGATCTGGAAATTCGACGCCGACAGCGCCACCAGCCGGCACGTGGTGACGAACACGATCACCGCAAAGACGAACCAGAGCACATGATCCATCATCAGGCAGGCGAATTGTCCCTTGCGGGGCATGCGGCTGCGAAACTCCGAAAAGCTCAGATGCGTGCGCAGGCGCACATTGAAAGAGGCCCCAAACCACGCCATGATCATGAACAGAAGCGGCGGGATCGTGGTCGACCAGGGTTGCTGGTTGGAAAAGACGAAGCGGTCAATCACCCCCCAGAATATGATGAAGGCCACGGCAAGATAGGCCGCGACCATGATGGTGCGCTCCAGGTATCGCTCCACGAAGGGCGAAACGCGATAGATCGCATAAACGCCTAACCCGCCAAGCGCGGCCGCGACAGGCCCCACCACCCAGGCGGCGTTGCTTCTCAACGCATTGCGGATTTCCCAAGAGTCAGCTGTGCCCAAGGCACTGAAAATCGTGCCGACGTCCGACCATATCGACATCACACCCCTCCCTTCCAGCCGGGTGGTCCCGGTCTGGGTCTTGTGGCGGCCGTCCCCGCGTACGGGACCGGCCTGTCATGTCAGGTTAGCCGATAAATCAGCCTTTCCACCACCGGCGCGGCTCGACATTCTCGGGCAGCATGTCCTTGTCGACTTCGCGGGCGATATCGTAGATTTCCTGATAGGTGTCGATGCCACCGGCCCAGCCGTTGAGACGCTCGCGCCACTGTTCCCACAGCTGCGGCTGGAACTCGGGGCTGCACATCTCCTCGGCCTTGCGGATTTCCGCCTCTTCGAGGAATGCGCAGCGCACATCGTTCTCGACAAAGATCGTGCCGGGCAGTTGCGGCTCGGAGAAGCCGACCGTCTTGACCAGCGCAGCCTCGTTGGCGGCCTGCACATGGGCCTGCGCCCAATAGGCCGATTCCATCACGGCATCCTGCAGCGCTCCTCCAAGGCTGTCGAAGACCGAGGCACTCATCGAGGTGTGTTCCGTGCCGCAGAAGAACTTCAGATCGACACACTGGCTGACCACGGGGGACATGTTGGCATAGGCCACGGCCGAGGCCCATGTTTCCGCCCCGTCGATCAGGCCCTGCTTGAGACCGTCTAGCGTTTCCTCCCACGCGACGGGCACCGGGTTGAGGTTCAGCGCCTGCATGGCGATCCGGCCCAGCTGTGTGCCGGTGACGCGGTTCTTGGTGCCAAAAAGCTCTTCGAGCTTGGTGACCGTGGGCCGGTCCTGCCAGCCGAGACCAAGCTGGATGCCGCGCAATTCGCAATGGCTGAACAGGAATTTCAGCCCATGACGCTTTTCCAGGGGATCGCGCAGGATTTCCTGGCTCTTGGGGTGATAGAGGAAATGATACTGCGAGGCGCGGCCCGGGAACATGTAGGCATAGTCGAGCACGTTGAGATAGGGCGCCCCACCGGCCGAGTTCTGGGTCGAGGCGGCGTAGATATCGGTGATGCCCTGCTGGGTTTTCTCGACGCAGGACAGCTGCCCGCAGATCTGGTTGTCGCCGATGAATTCGACGCGAATTTCACCATCGGTGCGCGCCTCCAGGTCGCGGGCGAATTCCAGAGCACCGGCGCGTTCGATCAGCAGGTTGCGCGCGTTGAAGCCCGCCGCGCCGAATTTCAGCGTGTGCTTGGCCTCTTTCGCAAAGCGCCTTTCATAGGTCGATTCGGCCGCCCGGGCGAGGTTGCCGAGGCTCATGGCCCCGCCGAATGTGCCCGCCGCCAGCAGCGTGGAACTGAGGCCATAAGTGCCTGCCACCTTGAATAAATCGCGGCGCGAAATCCGATTGAGATTGTCCGATAGTCCCATAAGTTTCCTCCCTATTTTAAATTAATGAGACGATTTGTCTCAAAAATACTAGATTGATTAATTCAATTTGCATAGGGTTTTTTGAAAACGGGGAGAGTGACGAACGTGGATGCGGATTACATTATTGTCGGGGCGGGCTCCGCGGGATGTGTTCTGGCCAACCGGCTGAGCGCCGATCCCAAGACGCGCGTCCTTCTGCTCGAGGCAGGCGGCAAGGACAGCAATCCGTGGATTCACATCCCCGTCGGCTACTTCAAGACGATGCACAATCCGGCCGTTGACTGGTGCTACAAGACCGAGCCCGATCCCGGGCTCAATGGCCGGTCCATTGACTGGCCGCGCGGCAAGGTTCTGGGCGGGTCATCGTCTTTGAACGGGCTGCTTTATGTGCGCGGGCAGCGGCAGGATTACGACCGCTGGCGCCAGATGGGCAATGATGGCTGGGGCTGGGACGATGTCCTGCCCCTGTTCAAGCGCGCCGAGACGAACGAGCGTGGCGCGGATGCCTTTCACGGCGGCGACGGCCCCCTGCACGTGTCCAACATGCGCATCCAGCGCCCAATCTGTGATGCGTGGGTCGCGGCGGCACAGGCGGCGGGCTATACCTTCAACCCCGATTACAACGGGGCCGAACAGGAAGGCGTGGGATATTTTCAGCTGACCACGCGCAACGGGCGGCGGTGTTCAACCGCCGTGGCCTATCTCAATCCCGCACGTGGCCGCGACAACCTGCAAATCATCACTCATGCCCTGGTGCAGCGGATAGAGATGGACGGGCGCAAGGTCACCGGCGTGACCTACCGCGATCGATCAGGTGCCGAGCAAACCGTGCGCGCCCATCGCGAGGTGATCCTGTCGGGCGGGGCGATCAATTCTCCGCAGGTGCTTATGCTGTCGGGCATCGGCGACCCCGATCACCTGTCCGAAAACGGGATCACGCCCGTGCATGCCCTGCCCGGCGTAGGTCGCAACCTGCAGGATCACCTGCAAGCGCGGCTGGTCTACAAATGCAATGAACCCACCCTGAACGACGAGGTGCGCAGCCTTTTCAACCAGGCCCGGATCGCCCTGAAATACGCCCTCTTCCGGGCGGGCCCGATGACAATGGCGGCCTCGCTGGCGACCGGGTTCCTGCGCACCGGCCCGGACGTGGCGACACCCGATATCCAGTTTCACGTGCAGCCGTGGTCGGCCGACAGCCC
>JANSYB010000262.1 GCA_024742655.1 Paracoccaceae bacterium
CAAGCGCGAAGATATAGGCATAGGTCAGGAAAAAGCAGGCGGCGTCGAGGTCGTTCGACGTGTCCGCCGCCTGCGTATAAAGCCGGATCAGCGTGTAGCGGTCATCAATATCATGCGCCGCCAGCAGCTGTGCCTCCAGCGCGTCACTCATTCGGCCGCCTGTGCGGTGGCGCGATGCGTCTCGATCTTGCTGGCCACCCAGTCATGAAAGCAATGCGTGGGGCTGTCCATTACGGGTGAAAAACGCCCGCCGTCGAATTGATCGGCGTGACGGCCCTTTTGCATGCCCTCGACGACGAAGATGTCCTCTTCGAACACGGTTTTCCAAAGCTGGGTGTTGCGGGCGCGCAGCCCCTCGTCACTGTCGGGCACCGAATAGTAGAGATGGACATGCTCGACCGTGCGCTCACAGCCCTTGGGTTCGAGAATGATGGCGAAGGCATGATCGCGGTGCACGCCCAGCAGGACATTGGGGTAAACGGCGATGTATTCGGCCTGTTCGTTCCAACGGGAGCCGACCTCTTCGAAATCGGGGAAGGTGTCGCCGTTCTCGTTGGTCAGCTGGCGATAGACCATCGTGCCCTGGCCGGAATATTCCCCCGGTTTTTCGATGTTGTAGTGATCTTCCAGCTTGGAATAGCTATTCAGGCCGGGATGCACCCACGGCAGGTGATAGCTTTCGCAGTAGTTCTCGACCGCCAGTTTCCAGTTGGTCTGCACCTCCAGTTCGAACCGGCTGTCATGGCCGCCGTGATAGACGGGCAGTTCGAATTCCTTCCAGCGTTCGAGGATATCGGCCATTGCCACCTCGAAGTCCGGGGCATCGCCCGAGGCATTGATCCAGACCACGTCGCGCCAGACATGGCTGCGCACCTCGATCAGGCCCAGCTCGTTGCGCTTGATGGTGTCGTGTGTGTTGTGGCCCGGCCCGCCCACATGCGGGGTCGAGACCAGCTTGCCCTTGGTCGAATAGCACCACGAATGATAGGGGCAGCGAATTGCGCCCTCGATCTTGCGCGGCTCCTCGACGAGGATCATGCCACGGTGGCGGCAGATGTTCTGGAACACGCGCACGTCGCCGTCCTTGTCGCGGATCAGCAGAAGGGGCATGCCCAGAAATTCGATCGGTTTGGCGTCGCCCGGCTCCGGCACATCGGCGCCCACGGCCAGACCGGCCCATTGCGAGAAGAGCAGCGCGTGCTTTTCCTCGGTGAATACGTCAGGGTCGATGTAATGGGCATTGGGCAGGCCATTGGCCTGATCTACGGATTTGCGGACGCTGGACAGGTCGGTCACGGTGGCGGTCATCGGGCGTCTCCCTTGATGGAACTTGTCGATCCATGCCTTGTCTTGGCGCACCTCAACCGACAAATCACGACAAAAATACCATCAAGGCGACATGCGGTTTCACTGGGCTGAGCGTGATATCCCTTGCGTTCGACTGGAACCGCGTGGGACCCGCCGCTCAGCGGAAGTTTTCGTCCAGACGCAAAAGCCGGGCATGAAAGGGGGGCACATGCTCCAGCGTGACAAGCCCGGCCTTGCGTGACACGTCACGGGCACGGCCCAGATCATGACCGAGGTGTTCGTAGACCATGCGCGCCGCCCGACGACCAGTGACCTTTTCCCGGACGGTCCGGGTGGCGTAGCCTTCCCAGATGTTGGATTGAAACGAGGTTTCCGGCGTCAGGAAGTTGAACGAACACGCCAGGGAGTTGCGATGTGTCACGATCGCCATCACGCCTTCTTCCTGGCGCATGATGAGGCCGCGAAATTCACGACTTTGCGACGCGGTCGACAGGCCCTGGTTCTGCATCGCGCCGCGTGGCTCATATCCGCGCAGGAAGGTGTAGCCGGCGTCGCGCTTTACGTGGACCAGCCCCAGAACGAAACGGTCGTCATCAATGAAACTGCGCCGGACGAAACTGTAAAACCCGTCCGGGAAAGTGTCTTCTGGAACGGATGTGGGGGCGGCCCCGAAAAAGCCCTGCAGAAACGGATGGTTGAGAAGGTCGTGCGCGTTCGGGCGCAACTCTTCGACAGGTTCCAGCAGGATGCGGGCATCCGCATCGAAGAATTGACAGATCTGGTGCAGCACGTCCGGCCTGGGAAAGCTTTCGCCGGACAGATACCTGTTGAACTGGGTCCGGTTGATACCAAGCTCCCGGCACAGGCCCGCCACGGAAGGGTATTGCGCCGACAGCAGACGCAGATTGCGCCCGAAAATGCTCCGCAGCGCCGCCGGGTCATCGGTGCGCTGTTTGCTGACATTCTTTCGCGTCTTGTTGTCCAAAACCTGTCTCGTCCCCGGGCTTTGCCGACCAGTATATCGCATGTTCTCGCAAACTCTTCCTACGAAACCAAGCTAAAAAGATGCGGTATAGCGTCCATCATGATGCTGAATGGCGTCAGAAACTGATCTTCTGGACACAATTGCGAAACCCGAGACACCAAATGGGTCATGGCGCCAAGTGCCTCGTTTTCTAAAATTAATGTGGCGTTTAGAATTGGGGGACGCATGTACGGCGTAGTACTTTGGAATGACCACGATCAGGGGCGCGCGGTGATCTGGTGTGAGGATCATGGCAACCTTGCTTTCTTCAATGGCGAAACTGACGCGCAAACGGCACATCTGCCGGACGGTCTGGAACCCGGGGATCTGGTTCAGTTCGACATGAACGAGAGCAAACGCATGCGGCTTGCGCATAACCTGACACTGGTCGCGCCAGACGAGTATCCCAGCCTGGCCGACGATCTGCGCGAGGCAGGCAAATCATCCGGCAGGCCCGAACCGCGCCATGCGGTCGCCACGCCGAGCAACATCATCCCCTTCGGTTTGCGTTTGTCGCGGCCTGGTCCGGCGACCGAACGCGCGCGCAATACCGGTTAAACCGGGTTGCCTTCACCCTGACATATCGGAAGGAGGTGAAACGCTTCAGGTGTGGCGAAAATTCAGGAGATCGCCGCAAGGCCGTGCGGGTATCAGGGCTTGATCCAGTACACGCCGGTCCAGTCGACATCATGGATAGGTGCATCGATGCCGTGGCGTGCACGGAATTCATCGACCGCCTTCTTGCAGGGCGGCCATGACTTGTAGTCGTCTATGATGACGAAGCCACCCGGGGCGACCTTGTCATAGAGATTATCGAGAATCTGGATGGTCGATTCATAAAGGTCGCCATCGGCGCGCAAAAGTGCGATCTGACCGATACCGGCATCCGGCAACGTATCCTTGAACCAGCCGGGCAGGAATTCGACCCGCGCATCCAGCAAATCGAACCGGTCAAAATTCGCCTTCACCGTTTCCATGGGCACGGCAAGGATATCCTGATCGGTGTAATCATAGCCGGTGTCGTCCGGGAACTCGCTTTCGTTCGGCTTGGGCAGGCCCGCGAAACTGTCGGCAAGCCAGATCCGCCGCTCGGTGTCGCCCCGTGTGTTCAACATGGCCTTCATGAACATCGCGCATCCGCCGCGCCAGACGCCACATTCGACGAAATCGCCGGGGATGTCCTTTTCCAGGATGGTCTCGATGGCGTGCTGCACATTGTCGAGCCGCTTGTGCCCGACCATCGTGTAGCCGAACATCGGCCAGTCCTTGCCCTCGTCACGATCGGCGGCGTTGAATTCGCGCTTCTTGACCAAAAGCTTGTTCTGTTTGCGCAGGGTGCGCACGATGAAATTGCGGAACTTGTGGGCCGGGCTTTTGGAGTCCGAGATCTGTTCGATGCGGTAGGCCGATTCAGGATAGGCCGAGGCCGTCAGGACCTTTTTGAACAGTTCAAGATCATCCATGCTTTAGCTCCTGCAAATTTCGGCGTCACAGTTACCACGTCCCCCCTTGAACGCAACCCGTCACGAAAATCGCGGGTGCATTGGGGTGCGGGCCGAATTGTCCCGAGAAAAGATCAGGTGCCGCGGGGCAGGGCGGCCACGCCCGTCCGGGCGATTTCATCCAGACCGAGGGGCCGCATCAGGTCGGCGAAGGCATCGACCTTTTCCGGCGTTCCCGTGATCTCAAACACGAAGCTGTCCAGCGTGCTGTCCACGACATTCGCGCGAAAGATATCGGCCAGCCGCAGCGCCTCGACCCGCTTGTCGCCCCCGCCCACGACCTTGAGCAGCGCCAGTTCGCGCTCGACCGAGCGGCCTTCGACCGTCAGGTCATGCACGTCATGCACCACCACGATGCGGCCCAGCTGGGCCTTGATCTGTTCGATCACCTGCGGGGTGCCGGTGGTCACGATGGTGATGCGCGACATGTGCCCGGTATGGTCCACCTCGGCCACGGTCAGGCTGTCGATGTTGTAGCCGCGTCCGGAAAACAGGCCGATCACGCGCGCCAGAACGCCCGGTTCGTTGTCCACGATCACCGCCAGCGTGTGCCGCTCGACCACGTCCGAAAAGGTCGGGCGCAGGTTGTATGCGGAATGGCTCGTGGAGCCTTTCTTGATCTTGAGGGCTGACATGGTGATGTCTCCGGTGGTTGGGGCGATGGCTCAGGCGGGTTTGCGCCAGAGGCCGAAGCCGAAATGATAATGACCCTGGTCGCGCAGTTGACGGTCCAGCGCGATCATGCGGTCGTGGATGGTGGGATCCTGTTTTTCAAGGCCGGTGATGAACCCGCCGCACAGGTGGATGACAGAGCCGCCGAGAATGGTCAGTTTCTCGCCGGTATGTTTTTCATAGGCGGCCGGGATCAGGTCGCTTTGCGGGGCCTCGGACGGGTCGCGCAGGAATTGCTTGAACCG
>JANSYB010000013.1 GCA_024742655.1 Paracoccaceae bacterium
CCTGACCGGCGTCACCGGGGGTGGCCTGCCGGCCGAAATCTGGCACGAAACGATGGTGCGGGTGAACGACGGTCTGCCGGCCAACCCTCTGCCCATGATCCGCCCCAAGCCCAAGCCCAAGGCACAGCCCGTGCCGCAACGCCGGCAGGACCGCGGCAACCCGATCGACAATATTCTGCGGGGGCTGTTGGGCCTCGACCGTTAAGGGCGACGGTGTCAGCCGGCTTGCTTGAGGTCCGCGATGAGCGCGTCGATATTGCCCTTGCGCCGATCCAGCATCGCACCGATTTCGGTGCGCTCGCTCAGGCGCAGGCTGACCCCTTCGATGATCATGTCGAAGAACAAATCCCTGCCTGACCGGTCCGAGACGAGAAACAGCACCTCGAAGGGCGACTGACCCCGCAGGATGACCTGCGATTTCACCTCGTGCCACGACTTGGTCTTGCGCACGGATTGCACCTCGACGCGACCGCCCGAAAATTCCTGAAAGCGCTTCCCGTACTTGCGTGCGATATAGCCCTGAAACGCCGCCGTGAACGCCCGCATCTGGGCTGAGGACGCGCGCCGGGAATCCTGCCCGAGGGTCGAGCGTGCGATGATGTTGACATCCGCGTAGCGCGAAAAGATCCGTTCGAAATCGCGGATCATGGAGCTGAGCGGTTTGCCCGATGCGATCACCTTGTTGATGTCGGCAACGACCCGGTCAACGAGTTGGCGCGCGCCGGCATCGGTCAGCGCAAGCACCGGCATCGGCGCGGTCGCAACCAGACAGGCGGCCAGGCCGCCACCCAGAAACAGTCGGCGATCAGGATCATTCATCATAGGGGTCCTCCAACGTAGCAGCGTAGGGATCGTCATAGGGATCCAGATAATCATCGCTGGCCTCGACGCCCAGTTCAAACCTGCGATTCTGCAGGTAGAGCGAGCGCGCCTGTGCGTAACTGTCCGCACTGTCGTAAAGGATCGAGTCGATCGTGTCGGAGAAACGACCACGGTTCGACAGGCCGGAGGACACCGAAGCCGCTGTTCCGTAATAGTTTTCGGGATCGTCCAGCACATAGGTCAGAGGATTGGTGAAAAGATCAACAACCTTGCCCCATGTGTCACGCTCGGTTGAAGGACCCAGAACCGGCAGTTCCACATAGGCGCCTTCCCGCGCACCCCAGACATGCAGGGTTTCGCCGAAATCGGTGTCGGTGGCCTCGGGCATGTTCAGTTCCGAGGCGGTATCGAAGAACCCGCCCAGCCCGATCGTGCTGTTGACCAGAAAACGGTAGGTATCTTCCGTGGCGCCCTTCATGTTGCCCTGAAGGATGTTGTTCACGACCGCGCCCGGGATGGACAGGTTGAAGGCGAAGCGCCCGACGGCATCCTCGATATCATCCGGCAGGAAACTGGAATAGCCCTTGCCGGCGGGTCTGACCACGGCACGATCCAGCGAGCGGTTGAAAGCATGCACCTTTCGGTTCTGCACCTCATACGGGTCGAATGGTTGGTTGGGCGGCAGGTTTTCCGGCGGTTTGGCGCAGCCCGACACACCGATTGCCAGCACGAGCACGGCAAGTGGGCGACAGAGGTCTCGAAGACGGAAAGATGTGATTGGTTTCAACGAATGAGCCTTGGTCTATCGGGTGAGGCGATACATAACGGATCACGTTCGAATGCCCAGAAGTGTCGCTTTCGTCCGGACAATCCTGTGGCAGATTGGTGACAATACCTGTAATGCAGGACGGGAGAGCTGTTCAAGCGTATGACATAACAGGCGCGTCGCAAAACTATGCAACTGAGTAACGCAAGACTCGAGGCCGGTCGGGAAGAACTCCGTGAGGCCAGGCGGGAAAGCCGCGGACTGTATTGGTTCGTGGGCATTTTCAGCTTTTTCGTTAACCTTCTCATGCTGACCGGGCCCATCTACATGCTACAGGTCTACGACCGCGTTCTGGGCAGCCGGTCGGTTGAGACACTTATCGCACTGAGCGTCCTTGTTGCGTTCTTGTACGGCATGATGGGCCTTCTGGATTATGCACGGGGCCGAATCATGGGCCGCGTCGCCGCGCGCTTTCAGGCAAGACTGGACCGCAGGGTGTTCGACGCCGTCATCCGAAAGGCCGCTCTGGCCCCGGACGAGCGGACCGAGACGGGCCTGCGCGATCTCGAAGCGGTGCAACGCTTGATGTCTTCTCCGGTTCTGATGTCCATTTTCGACATGCCCTGGACGCCGTTTTTCCTTGCGGGCATCTGGCTCTTTCACCCCTGGCTGGGCATTCTCGCACTTGTGGGTGGGACGATCCTGATCATCGTGACGGTCATCAACCAGTGGGTTACGCGGCGCCCCGCGGCCAAGGCCAACATGTCGACCGTGGCCGCGGAAACCGTCTCGAATCAGATCAGGAACGAATCCGAGATGGTGCAGGCCATGGGCATGCGGGATGCTGCATTCCACAGATGGCAGGTCGCCCGAAACGAATCACTGAAATCCCAAATCGGCGCGGCCGACCTCGGCGGGACGTTCACGACGACAACCAAGACGTTCCGGCTGTTTCTGCAATCCGCCATGCTGGGCCTTGGGGCCTACCTTGTTCTGCAGAACGAACTGACACCGGGCGCCATGATCGCGGGCTCCATCCTGCTTGGCCGGGCCCTCGCTCCGATCGAGTTGGCGGTCGGCCAATGGGCGCTTGTTCAGCGCGCGATGCGCGGCTGGACCAGTCTCGTGGAACTTCTGGCCATGGTACCGCCGGAACCGCCACGCACCCCCCTGCCCAAGCCGCGCGCCCAGTTGGACGTCAAGCAGGTGACGGTCGTTCCGCCGGGCGACCAGCAGGCCGCGCTCAAATCCATCAGCTTCAGCGTCAGCCCCGGTCAGGCGGTCGGCGTGATCGGCGCCTCGGGCGCCGGGAAATCCACGCTGGCGCGTGCCCTGACGGGCGTGTGGCGGCCCGCGGGGGGCAAGATCCGACTGGATGGCGCCGCGCTGGATCAGTTCGAACCGACCGTGCTTGGACAGCATGTGGGATACCTGCCGCAGCGGGTGCAGTTGTTCGACGGTACCATAACGGAAAACATCGCCCGCCTCGCCGAACAACCCGACCCGCAGGCCGTCGTTGCCGCCGCCCAAAAGGCAGATGCGCACGAAATGATCCTCAAGCTGCCGGATGGCTATGACACCCGGGTCAGCGCCACGGGTGGGCGTCTGTCGGGCGGACAGATGCAACGGATCGGCCTTGCGCGCGCGATGTATGGCGATCCCGTGATCCTTGTTCTGGATGAGCCCAATTCCAACCTCGACAATGAGGGCAGCGAGGCCGTGAACAAGGCCATCCGGGGGGTCAAGGCTGATGGGAAATCGATCCTGATCATGGCTCACCGTCCCGCAGCTATCAAGGAATGCGACCTGCTGCTGATGCTCGATGGGGGCACTGTGCGGGCCTTTGGCCCCAAGGAGAAGGTGCTGCGCGAGGTGGTCAAGAACTACCAGGACGTCACCGATCCGACGGATCCCGGAGGGGTGCAATGAGTACGCAGAAAACATCCAGCTGGTCCGTGCGCGGACCGATGATCGTGGGACTTGTGGGGCTGCTGATCCTTCTGGGTGGCTTTGGTTCCTGGGCGGCCTTTACCAACATTTCCGGCGCGATCATCGCGAATGGGCGGATCGAGGTGGACCAGAATCGCCAGGTCGTGCAGCATCCGGATGGCGGGGTCGTCGCGGCCATC
This sequence comes from Paracoccaceae bacterium, assembly GCA_024742655.1. Lineage (GTDB taxonomy): Bacteria > Pseudomonadota > Alphaproteobacteria > Rhodobacterales > Rhodobacteraceae > Roseovarius. The sequence continues at coordinate 3,718 of JANSYB010000013.1, forward strand.
GAGGTGGACGAGGGAGATACCGTCGCAGCGGGTGAGGTGCTGGTCCGGCTGGACCCCACGACATTGCGATCCCAGCTGTCGATTGCCGAAAGCCAGCTCTTTGAACTGATGGCCCGCCGGGGGCGCCTCGAGGCGGAACGCGACGGACGCGACGAGATCGAGTTCGAAGAATTGCTGAGACAGGCCGCAGAAAACAGGCCCGATGTGCATGACCTGATGGCCGGACAGTCGCGGTTGCTGGTGGCGCGCTCAGAATCGATCGACAATGAGATTTCCCAGTTGCAGAAACGCCGTGGGCAGATCGATAACCAGGTCGAAGGTATCGAGGCGCAGCGCGCCGCGCTCAGGGAGCAATTGTCGCTGATCGCAAGGGAACTCGCCGATCAGCAATCCCTTCTGGACCGGGGCCTGGCGCAGGCGGCACGGGTTCTTGCCCTGCAACGTGAAGAGTCGCGGTTGTCCGGTCAGATGGGTGAACTGGCCGCGCAAAAGGCACAGGCCGAAGGGCGGATGACCGAAATCGATATCGAGATCATCAAGCTGGATACGCGGCGCCGCGAAGAGGCGATCACGACCTTGCGCGATCTGCAATACCGCGAGCTCGAACTGCTGGAGGAACGGCGCGCCCTGATCGAAAGGATGAGCCGGCTCGATGTGACCTCTCCGGTTTCGGGCGTGGTCTACGGCTTGCAGGTGTTCGCGTTGCGCTCGGTCATCCGAGCCGCCGACCCGATCCTGTACATCGTGCCACAGGACCGCCCCCTGATCATCAACGCAGAGGTCGACCCGATCCATATCGACAAGCTGTATCTTGGACAGGACGTGACGCTGCGCTTCTCGGCTCTCGATCAGCGGACCACACCGGAACTGACGGGTACCGTAAAGCAGATTTCGGCTGACGCGTTCGAGGATGAAAGCACCCGCCAAAGCTTCTACCGTGCGGAAATAACCCTGAGCGAAGGCGAACAGGCCCGGCTGCCCGAAGGTGTGACATTGGTGCCCGGGATGCCGGTTGAGGCGTTCATCCGCACCGAGGACCGCACGCCGATCGACTACCTGACCAAGCCGTTGACCGATTATTTCGCCAAGGCGTTCCGGGAGTAACCGCGGCCAATCCGTGCGCCGCCCTGGGGCCCAGGGCGGCCGGGACCGGGCGTTTGCACCTTGTGGCGCCGTTGCAGCCTCCGGCGGGGATATTTCCGGCCAGAAGAAGGCGGGCGCGCGAACACGCTTTTCTTTGGGGATGCGGGCGGATAGCGTCCGGCCAGACGACGAATCCGGGAGGACAGGATGATGGGACAATTCGAAAGCAAACTGGCGGAAATGGGTGTGACCCTGCCCGAAGCCGCGGCGCCCGCGGCAAACTACGTGCCCTTCGTGCAGGTCGACGACACGCTTTACGTGTCGGGCCAGTTGCCCAAAGGCGAGACCGGTCTGATCACGGGTACGCTGGGCGATGATCTCGACACGGCCGCCGGGGCCGAGGCTGCGAGGCTGTGCGCCATCGCCCTTCTGTCGCAGGTCAAGGCGGCCTGTGGTGGTGATCTTGACCGGCTGGTGCGGGTCGTGAAACTGGGTGGGTTCGTCAATTCCACCGCCGATTTCACCGAGCAGCCACAGGTGATCAACGGAGCGTCGGATTTCATCGGCGAGGCGCTTGGCGAGGCGGGCAAGCACGCGCGGTCCGCGGTGTCGTCACCTTCGCTCCCCTTCGGTGTCGCGGTCGAGATCGACGGGATTTTCCAGATCAGATGAACGGATTGCCCCCGGTCTTTCTGGGCGCGCCGATCGCGCATCGTGCGCTGCATGACATGGGGGATGGCCGGCCCGAGAATTCGCGGGCGGCCATCGTGGCCGCAATGGAATACGGCTACGGGATCGAGATCGATCTGCAACTGTCCGCGGACGGGCAGGCGATGGTTTTTCACGACTATGATCTCAAGCGGCTGACGGGCCAGAAGGGCCCGGTGCGCACCAGGCAGGCCGCCGCGCTGGCCGCGATCACTCTGACCGGGGGCGATGAGGGCATCCCGACCCTGGCGGAGGTTCTCGCGCTGGTTCGCGGCCGGGTGCCGGTGTTGATCGAGTTGAAGGACCAGCATGGCCAGATGGGCAAGACCGATGGCGTGCTCGAAGCGGCCGTCGCACGTGATCTGGCGGGGTACACAGGGCCCGCCGCGGTCATGTCCTTCAACCCCGAAATGGTGGCAGGCATGGCCGACCTGGCACCGGACGTGCCGCGCGGACTTGTCACCTGCGCCTACCCGGCGCGCGACTGGCTGCTGTTGCGCCCGGCCGTGCGCGCGCGGCTGCGCGGCATACCCGATTATGACCGGACCGGGGCCTGCTTCATCAGTCACCAGGCCAGTGACCTCGGCAGTGCCCGCGTGGCTGAACTCAAGCGGGCGGGCGCGACGGTCCTGTGCTGGACGATCCGCTCCGCCGAGGCCGAGGCAAAGGCGCGAAAGATCGCCGATAACGTGACCTTCGAAGGCTACCTTGCAGACATTCCGTCTTGATCCGGAGCGGACCGGACACAGATAGTCCAACAGGCCAGAGAGGGGCGCCCCGATGGATGGCAATTCGGTGCTTGTCAGCGTGCATGACACTCTGTCGCAAATCGCGGCGGAGGACTGGGACGCCTGTGCCTGCCCCGAGGTGGCCGCGCAGGGCGGGCGCCCTGAGGATCCGTTCACGACCTACCGTTTCCTGAAAGCCCTCGAAGACAGCCGGTCGGTGGGCACGGGCACGGGCTGGCAGCCGCAATACCTCGTGGCCGAACTGGACGGGCAGGTCATCGCCTGCGCGCCCCTTTACGCCAAGGGTCACAGCCAGGGCGAGTATATCTTCGATCACAACTGGGCGCATGCCTATGAGCGCGCCGGCGGGCGCTATTTCCCGAAGTTGCAGATCGCGGTGCCGTTCACCCCCGTTACCGGGCGACGCTTTCTGGTGCGGCCCGGCTACGAGGCCGCAGGTCAGGCCGCGCTGGTGCAGGGGGCCATTCAGCTGGCCGATCGCAACCGGTTGTCATCCCTGCATGTCACGTTCTGCACGGCCGATGAAAGAGACGCGGGCGGCGTTCTGGGCCTGCAGGAGCGTGTGACGCAGCAGTTTCACTGGCTCAACGACGGGTACCGGACCTTTGACGACTTTCTTGCCTCGCTGAGCTCCCGCAAGCGCAAGAATATCCGCAAGGAACGTGCGCAGGCGCAGGATTACGGGGGACGGATCGTCAGCCTGAGCGGTGACGATATCCGGCCACACCATTGGGACGCCATTTGGGAATTCTACCAGGATACAGGGGCGCGCAAATGGGGCACGCCCTATCTGACGCGAGCCTTCTTCGAGATCGCGCATGACAGGCTGCGCGACGACATTCTTCTGGTGTTGGCCGAGCGGGACGGTGTGCCCGTGGCTGGCGCCATGAACGTGATCGGGCGCTCGGCGCTCTTTGGCCGCTACTGGGGCTGCACCGAGCATCATCCGGCCATGCATTTTGAACTGTGCTATTACCGGGCCATCGACCATGCCATCGCGCATGGCCTTGACCGGGTCGAGGCCGGCGCGCAGGGTGAGCACAAGCTGGCCCGCGGCTATCTGCCCGTGCAGACCCATTCATTGCACTGGTTCCGGGAGCCGGCCTTCGGGGAGGCCGTGGCGCGATACCTTGAGGCCGAACGGCAGGCCGTGACCGAAGACATCGAGATCCTGACGGGCTACGGCCCGTTCCGAAAGGCAAACGTGGAGGAGCAACCGTGACAGAGAAACTGAGTGAGACCGCCCGCAAGACCACGCTGGAGCCCTTGCTGGGGGCGGGTTGGAGCATGGTCGAAGGGCGCGACGCGATTGCCAAAACCTACAGCTTTGCCAATTTCGTCGAGGCGTTCGGCTTCATGACCCGGGCGGCACTGTGGGCCGAGAAATGGAATCACCATCCCGAATGGTTCAACGTCTATAACCGGGTCGATGTCACCCTGAGCACCCATGACGTGGACGGGCTGAGCACGCTGGATGTCAAGCTGGCCCGCAAGATGGACACGCTGACCGAGGGCTGAGGCCGGGGACGAGAAAATTCTGCGAATTTTCTGCTTTTCTTCGCAGAAGAAAAGCCTGCCCCGACCTCGCAATCCTCACATGGCGGCCAGAAGGCTCTCGCCGGCCGAGGTTTCGCAAACGCCTGGGTTCTCCTCGGCGTGCATTAGCGTCACGGTGCCGTCCTCGACCAGCATCGCGTAACGCTTGGAGCGGTCGATAAGGCCGACGGGCGGGGCCGTGAAATCCATTCCGATCGCCTTGGTAAAGGCCGCCTCGGGATCCCCCAGCATGGTGATGCCGGCGCTGTCGGCGCCTGTCGCCTCTGCCCAGGATTTCATCACGAAGGGGTCATTGACCGACACGCAGATGATCTCCTCGACGCCCTCTTTGGCGAACGCATACCTGGTCCGGACAAAACTGGGCACATGGGCGGAATGGCAGGTCGGCGTGAACGCGCCGGGAACGGCAAAGATCACCACCTTGCGTCCCGCGGTCTTGTCGGAAAGCTGCACGGCCTCGGGGCCCTCGCTGCCCATCATGTAAAGCGTTGCGTCGGGGAGTTTGTCGCCAGTGGAAAGGGTCATGGTCGCATCCTGTCTATCGTTTGCGTTCGGGTTCAGTGTAGTTATAGGCTGCGGCCCGCCGGGGGCCATCAAAATCGGAGGGGTACATGTCGGGAATCGTCGTCATCGGGGCCGGCCAGGCGGGCAGTTCGCTTGTCGCCAAGCTGAGAACGCTGGGATATGACGGCGCGATCACGCTGATCGGCGAAGAGCATGCCCCCCCCTATCAGCGCCCGCCGCTGTCCAAGAAATACCTGCTGGGCGAGATGGACCTTGAGCGTCTGTTCCTGCGCGCCGAAAGCTTTTACGGCGAAAACGGCATCGACCTGCATCTCGACGAACGTGTCGATGCCATCGACCGGGCCGACAACGTGGTGATCGCCGGGGGGCGAACGGTGCGCTATGACCAGCTTGTTCTGACCACCGGCTCGGTGCCGCGTCGCCTGCCCGGCGCGATCGGGGGCGAGTTGGCCGGGGTCTACGTCGTGCGTGACCTCAAGGATGTGGACAGCATGGCGCCCGAGTTCCGCGGAGGTGCGCATGTCCTGATCGTGGGCGGGGGATATATCGGTCTGGAGGCGGCGGCCGTGGCGGCCAGCAAGGGTCTGAAGGTCACGCTGGTCGAGATGGCGGACCGCATCCTACAGCGTGTGGCCGCGCCCGAGACCTCGGATTACTTTCGTGACCTGCACAAGCGGCACGGCGTTGATATCCGCGAGGGTGTGGGCCTCGAGACCTTGCTGGGCGAAGGCCGCGTGACCGGTGCGCGGCTGTCCGATGGCAGCGCACTCGACGTTGATTTCGTGATCGTGGGCGTGGGTATAACGCCCGCCACGGCGCTGGCCGAGGCCGCCGGGCTGGAGATCGAGAACGGCATCAAGGTCGACGACCACGGGCGCACGAACGACCCGTCGATCTGGGCCGCGGGCGATTGCGCCTCTTTCCCGCATCAGGGTGGGCGGATCCGGCTGGAAAGCGTGCCCAATGCCATCGACATGGCCGAATGCGTGGCCGAAAACATCATGGGCGCAGGCAAGACCTATGTGCCGCAGCCATGGTTCTGGTCGGACCAATACGATGTGAAACTGCAGATCGCCGGGCTGAACACCGGCTATGACCGGGTCGTGACGCGGCAGGGCGATAGCGGTGTGTCCTTCTGGTACTTCAGGGGCGATCAGCTGCTGGCGGTGGACGCGGCCAATGATGCGCGGGCCTACATGGTCGGCAAGCGCCTGATCGACAGTGGCAAGACCGCCGATCCGGATATGGTCGCCCACCCCGAGACCGACCTCAAGGCGTTGCTGCGGGCGTGAGGATCATCGGCGGTGCGTTCCGGGGCCGCAGGCTGGCCAGTGTCGGCAAGGGGGATGAGGCCGCACGGCTGCGCCCCACCTCTGACCGGGTGCGCGAAAGCCTGTTCAACGTGCTGATGAGCGGTCACCGCGAAGCGGTCGAAGGTGCCCGAGTTCTGGATCTTTTCGCTGGCACGGGCGCGCTGGGCCTCGAGGCGCTGTCGCGCGGTGCGGCAGAGGTGGTCTTCGTGGAAAACGGCCGGGCGGCTCAGCGGATTCTGCGCGAGAATATCGCCTTGTGCGGGGTAGAGGGCCAAACCCGCGTGATCGCACGGGATGCCCGCAAGCCGGGCCCTGCGCCCGATGGCCCGTTCGATCTGGTGTTTCTCGATCCGCCCTATGGCAAGGGGCTGGGCGAGGCCGCGCTGGCCGCCGCCCTGACAGGTGGGTGGATCGCGCCGGGCGCGCTGATCGTGTGGGAGGAGGGGGGCGGGGTAACGCCGCCGCCTGACCTGACGCTGCTGGACGAGCGTCGCTATGGTGACACGGTAATTCGGCTATTCAACGTAGCTTGAACCGGTGCTTCACCGCCCGCTCAGCCCTTCATCAATTCTGGCAGATCCCCGGTCAGGCCCGCGGCCTCGCGGATGAAACCGCGGCGCAGCGCGGGCATGGCGTTGATCGCGCCCATACCAAGGTCACGGGCGCAACGCAGCAGCGGATTGTCATTTGAAAACAGTCGATTGGTGATGTCCGTCGTCAGGGCCAGCGTCGCCGTGTCAAACCGGCGCCATTGCTGATACCGCGCCAGAACGTCCGGTGCGCCGAAATCCTCGCCGCGCCGGGTGGCTTCGGTGATCACCTGTGTCAACGCACCGATGTCGCGCAGCCCGGCATTCAGCCCCTGACCGGCGATCGGGTGCAGGCCATGTGCCGCGTCCCCGGCCAGTGCGACCCGGTCGGCCACGAAACTGTTGGCGAGGCTCAGGCCAAGCGGATAGGTATAGCGTTTGCCGCGCAGCTTCAGCGCACCCAGAAAATCGCCGAAACGCGGCCGTAGAACCTCCATGAAATCTGCATCCGAAAGCGCATCGAACCGCGCCGCCGTGTCCGCGCTTTCCGACCAGACGATGGAACTGACATTGCCGGGCAGGGGCAGGATGGCCAGCGGCCCCGGGGGCATGAAGAACTGATGTGCGATACCGTTATGGGGCATCTCATGTTCGATGGCGGCGACCAGTGCCGTCTGACCATAACCCCACCCGGTGCGCGTGATCCCGGCACGCGCCGCCGTGCCGGAACCGCGCCCGTCGCAGCCCACGACAAGACCACCGGTCAGCATCTTGCCGGAGGCCAGAGTCAGGTTGATGCCATGCTCCGTCACCTCTTGCGCCACGACAGTGTCTGTCAACTGGGTGATGCGCGCCTCGGCCTGCATCGCCTCGAGAAAGGCCCGGCGCAGAAACCGGTCTTCGAGCATGTGGCCCATTGGTCCTTCCTCGATCTCGGCATGGTCGAAATGCAGGAAAAACGGCGACGGACCTTCGCCCGCCCGCCCGTCCGTCACCTTGATTTCCAGCATGGGCTGAGCGCTGTCGCGCACATGCGCCCAGATGCCGATGGCCTCAAGCAGTCGCACCGAGGCCAGTGCCAGCGCATAGGACCGCCCGTCGAATGCGGCGTTCTTGCGCACGGGCTCGGGCAGGGCATCGATCACCGTGACGGTGTGCCCTGCCTGCGCAAGCGCAAGGGCAAGAGCGGGGCCGTTCAAGCCGCCGCCGACGATCAGGATATCGCTGTCACGTGTCATGTGCCTCAATATGTCCGCCTGCGCGCCAATGTCCATGCGCCCGGGTGCCACGAAAGGGCGCAACCGGGCGACAAAGGCGAAAGAATTGAAAATTTTTGATGAAAAACAGGTGCAAAAAATAGATTTCCGCGTAATTTAACAGACGAGGCAGGCCCCAAGAGCAGAAAAACCGGGGTCGGAAAAAACGATAACAACCCTGGAGTCCATGATTATGGAAGCGCGTAAGCTACGTCCTGAGTCGGGCGATGTTACCGGCCCCGAATCCCAAGTCGAGCAGCCCCAGCCAAACAACAAGTTCATTCGCAGCCTGCAAAAGGAAGTGCGGATGTTGCGCACGGGTGGCGATCGCATGGACCTGTTCGGTGATCCCGTGCCCAAGGAATTACTGGGCGAATACGAGGTCGAGGATCTGGACGGGCAGCTGAGCCGCAATATCCAGAAGAAATACAAGAGCCGTCCGAACAACAACCGCCGCTGCTGGAACCGGGTTCAGCTGTTTTTGCCCGAACTGATGCATCACGACGCGGTCAGGCATCGGGTGCTCGAGATGTCGACGGCGCATGGTGGCATGCTCGAGGTGCTGCGCCACTTTGGCCATGACGTGGTGGGCAATGATTATGTCAATCTTGTCTCGACCGACGAGGAGCAGGACCGGGCGCTGTTTCGCGATGTGAACGACACGAATTTCCAGCGCGAGTATGACGATTACGGCCTGCCTGTGCCCAAGCCGGGCGAGAAACTGTATGACTGGCCCTATCGCAGGATCATCGAGTCTATCGGTATCCCGATGTCCCTGTTCGATGCGGGGCAGGTGCCCTATCCGCACCGTGACAAGGAATTCGATGTTTTGATCTGCATGCAGGCCATCGAACACTATTGTCACCCCAAGGACTGGATGACCATTGTCGACGAATTCTGCCGGCTGACGCGCAAATCGATCGTGATCCTGCTGAACCCGATGCTCAAGAACATGGGCGGGGCGCCGCGCGACTATGCAAAGGCGTACCGTCAGGCCAAGCTGGACCTGCGCACCTATCGTCGCAACGGTTTTGCCTGCACGGGTTGCCACATGATGTGGGGCGAACCGGTGGGTTTCAAGCTGACCGCGATCTGAGAGGCACGCCTGCCCCTTGCCTTGACCTTGCGCATCTGACTTGATGCGGGGGTCAAGCGAGCGGGGAGATGCAGATGGACGCATGGCTGAGCATGAGCGCGGCGGATCTGGGCCGCGGGATCGGATCGGGCGAGATTTCGCCCGTGGATCTGACGGAAACCTATCTGGCTGCCATCGATGCCCACCCCGAACGCGACAGGATCTATTCTGTCGTCACCCATGACCGCGCCCGCGCCGAGGCGGCCGCCGCGCAGGCCCGTGCCGAGGCCGGTGTCCGGTTGGGCCCCCTCGACGGGGTGCCGGTCAGCTGGAAAGACCTCTTCGACAGCGCCGGTGTTACCACCGAGGCAGGCAGCCGCCTGCTGGAGGGGCGTGTGCCCGGCACGGATGCGACGGTTCTGCGCAATGCAACGATGGCCGGGCTGGTCTGTCTGGGCAAGACGCATATGAGCGAACTTGCCTTTTCCGGCATCGGTTTGAATCCGATGGCGGCCACGTCGCCCAATATCAACGATGCCGGTGCGGTGCCCGGTGGGTCCTCGTCCGGCGCGGCGGCGAGCGTGGCCTTTGATCTGGCCGCCTGCGGGATCGGATCGGATACCGGCGGGTCGGTGCGCATCCCGTCGGCCTGGAACGATCTGGTGGGCCTGAAGACGACGTC
>JANSYB010000478.1 GCA_024742655.1 Paracoccaceae bacterium
ACAACGCCGCGAACACGTTCCTCTACAACTACGAGTTCTGGGCGGACTATCGCGACGACATCGACGCGAAGTTCCAGGCGTGGCTGGCACAATAAGCCGCGCGTCTTGATAACAGCGGAGGGGGCCTTCTGGCCCCTTCCACCCCAACAAGAATAAACCGACGACGGGGACATAAATGGCCGATACCACCCAGACGGGCCCGATGATGGCCGCTGATGGAACGCCGCTGAAGCGCAGCCTTGCCCGCGCCCTGCGCGTGCAAAAAATGCGCGCGCTGGCCCTGATCGCGCCGCTCCTGATTTTTGTGCTGGTCACGTTCATCGCTCCGATTGCGGATATGCTGTTCCGGTCGGTGGAAAACCAGATCGTTTCCAACACGCTGCAAAATACCGTTGTCGCGCTGGACGAGTGGGAGTCCGATAGCGGGGAAACCCCTGGTGAACCGGTCTACGAGGCGCTGTACTGGGACATGTTCCTGGCCGCCGAGGCCAAGGAGCACACCCGCCTCGGCACCCGCCTGAATTATGAGGAAACCGGCGTCTCCTCGCTGTTTCGTGGCACTGGACGGGGCGTCGACGACATTGGCGAAGACCAGATCGACGCGCTGGAAGACCTGAACGACGCCTGGGAAAACGAAACATTCTGGTACACGCTGATGAGCGGCGGCGACGGCGCGGCGACGGACACCAGACATCTGAGCACCGCGCGCGACCGGATGAAAACGCTGACCACGGACAATTTCAGCGGCGATGTGGGATTTGCACCGGGGGCCGAGATCTCGGAGCTTTTGCCGCGCACGGTTTCTGAATATGCCACATTCGCGGTTTTCACCGTCTTTGCCGAAGAAGACGTCGTCGCCGAGGAAGAACCCTGGGAGGCCGTCAAGGTCGCTCTCATCCAGGAACTCAAGGCCGGCGTCGATCTGTCGGGATATTCCGGTCCCGGCGCGGAAGAACTGCGCGCAGCGCAGGACATGCTGGCCGACCAGCCCGCCATCGACTTCAAGCAGGCCTTTCTGAACGAAGACGAGGATTGGGGCGACACCGGCGTCTGGCAGGTGATCAAGGTCTACAGCCCGCCCTTTACGACCGGCTATTTCCTGAACGCGGTCGACCTGATGAAGACCACCGACGGGGTCGAGGCGCGGCCGGAAAATCAGCAGATCTATATCATGCTATTCCAGCGGACACTTTTCATGTCTCTGGTCATCATGGTCTCTTGTATCCTTCTGGGCTATCCGATCGCGTGGATCCTCGCGAACCTGCCGGTGCGCACGGCGAACCTTCTTTTGATCCTCGTGCTTCTGCCCTTTTGGACATCTCTGTTGGTGCGGACATCCGCGTGGAAGGTCATGTTGCAACAACAGGGCGTGATCAACGACGTGCTGGTGTGGCTGGGCATGGTCGCTGACGACAGCCGGCTTGTGATGATCAACAACCAGTTCGGCACGATCGTGGCGATGACGCATATCCTGCTGCCGTTCATGATCCTGCCGATGTATTCGGTGATGCAGACCATTCCGCCCACCTATCTGCGTGCGGCCAAATCACTGGGTGCCACCAACTGGACAGCCTTCTGGCGGGTGTATTTCCCGCAATCCGTGCCGGGTATCGGCGCGGGCAGCATCCTCGTCTTCATCCTCGCCATCGGCTATTACATCACGCCCGAGATCGTGGGCGGCACGACGGGTACCTTCATTTCGAACCGGATCGCCTATCACATCTCGAGTTCGTTGAACTGGGGTTTGGCGGCGGCGCTCGGCTCGATCCTGCTGGCGGCGGTTCTCATTCTCTACTGGGCCTATGACAAGATCGTCGGCATCGACAACGTGAAGCTGGGGTAAAGCATATGACAACGTACACCCTCACTCATGTCGAACGGAAACCCATGTCGTTCACGCTGCCCGTTCTGGCGGCGGCGGGGGCCTTTGCGGGTCTGTTTGTCGGCACGGCCCAAGGGTCGGCGGTTGTCGGGGTGCTGGGCGGCGCGGTCTTGCTGACGGCGCTGGCGCTGATCTGCATTCAGGCGCTGTCCGGCGAAAAGGAAAAGATTGGCCGTTGGGGAATCTTCCTGTTGATGGCGGCAGCGGGGTTTGCCGTTGGTGGTCTGCCCGGTGGTGTTGTCGGCGCGTTGTTCGGCTGGTTCTTCGGCTGGTTCATCTACTGGATCGGTGAAGGGCGATACCGGGCGCACCTGGTGCCTTATCTCACCCCGGGCCAGGTTCTGTGGCACTATAGCTTCCGCGTGATCTGTGGGGCGATCTTCTTCTTCCTGATCACGCCTATCGTGGTTGTCATGCCGCTCAGCTTCAATGCTGAGGATTTCTTTACTTTCACACCTGAAATGCTGCGCTTCGATCCCGAGGGATATTCGTTGAAGCATTACCGGGATTTCCTGACCAGCCCGGACTGGCAGCAGGCGCTGTGGAATTCGGTCACGATCGCCCCGGTGGCGACGCTGCTGTCGGTGACATTCGGCACCCTTGCCGCGATTGGCCTGTCATCCGAGCATGTGCCCTTCCGCCGTCCGATCATGGCGATCCTGATCTCTCCGATGATCGTGCCGCTGATCATCTCGGCGGCCGGGATGTATTTCTTTTACTCGCGTCTTGGGCTGCAAGGCACCTATTGGGGCGTGGTACTTGCGCATGCGGCGCTTGGCATTCCCTTCGTGATCATCACGGTGACGGCCACGCTGGTGGGCTTTGATCGTTCCCTGACGCGGGCGGCGGCGAACATGGGGGCAGATCCCGTCACGACGTTTTTCCGCGTGCAGATGCCGCTGATCCTGCCGGGTGTGATCTCGGGCGGATTGTTCGCGTTCATTACGTCATTCGACGAGGTGGTCGTGGTTCTGTTCGTCGGCTCCGCGGGCCAGAAGACCCTGCCATGGCAGATGTTCACCGGATTGCGTGAACAGATCTCGCCCACCATTCTGGCGGTGGC
>JANSYB010000222.1 GCA_024742655.1 Paracoccaceae bacterium
CTCGGCGCTTTCGATCCGGGCATCGTCCAACAGGCGCGCGGCCAGTGTCTCGGCGATATCGCGGGGCTTCAGGCCCGCCGGCTTGGCCAGCACCATCGCGGCGTTCGTGGCCATGTCACCATGGGCGGGATCACGCGGCGGTTCGACCGCGACATTGCTCATATCCAGCCCCTCGGGCAGGTCGCCCGCTTCCTGCATCCCCTGCAGCGCGCCCAGAACTTCGGCCCGGATTTCGGTGAACAGATTCATCGGCTCGATCCCTTGTATGACTGCGCGCCGGTTTAGCACCCTTGCGCCGCGCGTCAATCGGATCGCGGCAAAACCGGAAGAAGCGCACCCCCGAACCGCGCGCCGGGCAGGTCTTCCAGGGCCATCACCAGTTGCACGAACGCCGCTTCACCGACGGCCCCCAACCCACCCGGCGGCAAGGCCAGACCGGTCACGGCCACACCCGCCGCTGCCTGTCGTTGCAAGACGGGGGCCAGCCTTTCGAAGGCGCCCCGGAAACTCTGCGTGGTCGCATCCTCGGCTTCGCTGTCGCAAAGATAAAGGATCTGCCCGCCCGTGGCAGCCAATCCCGGCTGCAGGGCGCGAGCCATCTCGGCGACAGAGCGGATGGCCATGGCGGGCCGGTCCCCGTGACGCAGGATTTGCAGCTGGATCAGCGCCGCCAGAGGTTCAGTATGCCAGATGCTGGCGAATTGGCGGCACATCTCGGGGCGCAGAATATCCAGGCACAACGCATCGATCCTGTCGGGTGCCGAGGCCGCCAATGGCAGCACCGCCGTTTCCTCGCGGTCGATCACGACGACGCGCGCGCGCGCCTCCGCAAAACCATGTGCCAGAACCGATCCCGCCGCACAGCCCGCGCCAGCGATAATCACCGTCCGGCCGCTGGACACCCTGCACGCCACGACCGCTACTCACATCCATTCCCGGCTCGACCGATATCACCGGGTGCGCCCGCGATCAATCTTTGCCACGGTGAGGCCGGGTTTTGCAATTGCGGCCGGCACTCAGACCCCTTCACGTTCGCGCGAACCGTCAAGCCCGCCCAGAAGGCGCACGTGACTTTCCAGCGCGAACCGGTCCGTCATCCCGGCGATATAGTCACTGACCAGTCGCGCCAGCGCGGTTTCGTCGCGCACCGCGCGCACATCCGCCTGCCAGCGTCTGGGCAGGAACTCGGGCTTGGTCATGTAGAAGGGAAACAACTCCTCGACCACCCGGGTGACGCGCGCGCGCATCTCGACAACCTTGGGCGCGCGGTACATGCGGCTGAAGAGAAAGGCGCGGATCTGTTTGAGGTCGCGCCAGAGATCATCCGAGAACCGGATCACCGGACGGCCCAGATGCCGGACCGCGTCGACACTGTCCGGGGCGGCCTGTGCCAGAATGGTCTGCGAGGTTTCGATCACGTCGCTGACCATCACGCCGAAAACACGTCTGAGCGCCTCGTGCCGGCGACGATAGTCATCCAACCCGGGATAGGCGGCATCCACCTGCCCGTAACAATCGCCCACGATGGGCAACTCGCGAATATCGGCCTCGGAAAACAGCCCGGCGCGCAGCCCGTCATGCAGGTCGTGATTGTTGTAGGCCACGTCATCGGCCAGTGCGGCGACCTGCGCCTCGGCGCTGGCGAAGGTGTCCAGTTCCAGGTCGTGCCGCGCGTTGTAATCGGCCAGCGCATAGGGCAGATCGCCGGTTACCGGGCCGTTATGCTTGGCGATGCCTTCCAGCGTGTCCCATGTCAGGTTCAGCCCGTCGAATTCCGCATAATGCCGTTCCAGCGATGTCACGATGCGAATGGCCTGCGCGTTGTGATCGAACCCGCCATAGGGCTGCATGAGCGCATCAAGCGCATCCTCGCCGGTATGGCCGAACGGTGTATGCCCCAGATCATGGGCCAGCGCGACGGCCTCGGTCAGCTCCACATTGAGGCCAAGCGCGCCCGCGATGGTGCGCGCCACCTGCGCGACCTCGATCGAGTGGGTCAGGCGCGTGCGGAAGTAATCGCCCTCGTGCTCGACGAAAACCTGGGTTTTATGCTTGAGCCGGCGAAAGGCGCTCGAATGAATGATACGGTCACGATCCCTTTGATAACAGGAGCGAAATGCGCTTTCCTCTTCCGGTACCAGCCGGGGTCGCGCGTGCCGCGGATCCGAGGCATAGGGCGTGTGCATGCGTGATATCCTTGTCGCCTGTTCCCGACGCCCATATATTGCAAATCAAGAGACAACGAAACAGTCAGGATGCCAGCCATGCAACTGCCTCCGAAAGTGACCGACCGTGCCTTTGAACGCCTCGCCGAGATCGGCGCGGGGGATCAGGGACAGGCCCTGCGCATCGCGGTCGAGGGCGGCGGATGTTCGGGTTTTCAGTATGAAATCAAGCTCGATGCGCCCGCCGAGGATGACGTCGTTCTCGAGGGCAATGGCGAGCGGGTCGTGGTCGACAGCGTCTCGCTTCCGTTTCTCGCCGGCGCGACGATCGATTTCACCGAGGAACTGATCGGCGCACGCTTTACCATCGACAATCCCAATGCCAGCAGTTCGTGCGGCTGTGGCACATCCTTCTCGATGTGATCGCCCGGCCCGCGGATCGGATCATTCCGCGGGGATTGCCTTGGCGACGCGGTCGGCGGGCCGCACCTGATCCCAGATCAGCCACAGACCGGCCACGATGATGATCGCCGCGCCCAGATAGACACCGGCCCCGGGGCGTTCGGCAAAGACCACCATGCCGATGCCCACCATCCATAGAAATTGCAGGTTCATCAACGGCGTGACCACATAGGCCGGCAGCAGACGCAGTGCGGCCACCAGCACCCACCGTGCCCCGAAAAGCAGGCCGGCATAGGCAAAGGCGAGGCCGAGGTCGACCAGGCCCATCGGCACGAAGACAAACGGCAAGGCGCATCCCATCACCGCCATCAGCGCCAGGTTGGGATAGAACACCTGTGCCAGCAGGTTGCCGTCCCGCTGCCCGATGTAACGCGACGCCATCATCGAGACCGTGCCCAGCAGGACCGCGCCAAAGGCCACCACGTGGCCCGCACCGATATCTGTCAGACCCGCCGGAAAGAGGCAGGCGACCCCGACCACGCCCAGCAAAAGCGCCGCCCAGGCCTGTGGCCGGACGGGTTCCTTCAAAACCGGCCCCGACATCAGCGCCGCCATCAACGGGATCAGCGCGATGAACAGAAAGACCTCGGCAAAGGGCAGCAGGCGAAAGGCATGGAAAAACGCCACCGTGCCGGCCACGGTCGCCACCGTGCGGATGGCCATGGCGCGTGGACAGGTCGTGCGCACCCCGCGCCATCCGCCCTGTCGGTCGCGATTGGCCAGCAGGCTGAGCAGGGCGACGATCCCGCCCGACACCGCGAACAGTTGAGGGGCGGCATAGGACGCCGCAAAGAGCTTGGTGATCGCGTCCGCGCCCGAGATCAGCAAGGTGTAGGCCGCCGTGAGGGCCACGCCCGGCAGCAGAACGCCGGCCGACAGGCGCGCAATCACCCGCCTGCCCCTTGCAGCCCGGCCCGGGCGAAACCGGCGAAAAACGCCTCGAAATCTCCGGCCGTTTCGGCCGCCGCGATCATGTGGCGCGCATCGTCCGACAGGCCGTCTTCGACCTGCGCGCGCATCGTTGTCCAGTCGTCGCAGCGCGCGCCGTCCAGCCGGTACATGAATTCCGAAAGTTCACGCAGCGGCCCGCCCGCGCTGCGCGGCGCCATGAATGCCGGCGCGCCTTCAGGGATCTGCTCGGCAAAGCCGCCCTCGCCCGAAATGCGCAGAAACCAGTTGATCATCAGATACGGGTGATAATCGTCGGCGGCCCAGCCTTGCGCGCGGTCTTCGATCACGAAGCGCCGCGCCTGCTGCCGCAGCCAGTCCTCCCAGATGTCGGGCGGAATCTGTCCGGCAAAACGCAACGCGATGCAGATTTCGGACAGCAGGTCGATGTTCATTTCAAGAAAGGCCAGCGTGCCGGCAAACCGCAGGCTTTGCAGCACGGGCGCGTCCAGATCGGGATCCTTGCGTCCGTATTCGCTCAGGTAGAACACGATATGGGTCAATTCATACGCCGCCTTCTTGTTGGGCAGCGCAAAGGTTTCGGTGCGGCCCGCAAAGCCACGCAACCGGTCGGCCAGTCCCGTATCACCGGGCAAGGCTTCCACCCCGCGGCGCAGGCACAGGCGTTGGGCCTCGGCACGTTGCAAATCGCTCAGCTCGGCGGCCGGCAGGCCCTCCCGCACGACCCAGGCGGTCATTTCCTCGCCCTTGGTTCCGTCAAGGCCCAGATCCTCCAGATCGAGGCAGATCGACAAAAGAAAGCGGTAGTATTGCGGGAAAAACCCAAGTCGCTTTTCCAGCCCGGCGTAAAACCCGGCGTGACACTCTAGGCTGCCCGGCTCCAGTCTTGCACCGCCGCTGTCCAGAACGTTCAGAACCTCGGCGTTTTCCTTGAGCCAGAACACGTCGTCCTGGGGGCGACGATGGTCTGCAAACCGCGCGATCAGGGCAGAGTGCCGCGCGGCTGCACTGTTTTGACGGAACGGAATATCAAGTTGAATGACGTGTCCCATGGCATTGATCCTTAGTAGATATTCCGCTCCGTGTCGTGGTTTCAGAGGCTCGAGGTGAACATCTCGCAGCCGTCTCCGGCCTCGGCCTCGATCGCACCGGCAGGTATCAGCGACGAGGTGAACGCCTCGACCGCCTCGCCCTGCGCGGCCTCGCCCGAAGCAACCGGCCCAAGGCTCGAGGTGAAGGCCTCGACCGCGTCACCTGTCCGCGTGTCGGAGCTTGCCGAAACAAGGCTGGAGGTGAACATTTCCACGAGACTGGAGGTGAACATCTCGACAGCATCGCCATTTTCCGCGACGGTCTCCCCGACCGGGCCGAGGCTCGATGTGAACATCTCCAGGCCTTCGCCTGCGCCGGTGTCAGCCACAGCCGCAGGAGCCAGGCTGGAGGTCATCATCTCGACCCCGTTGCCGGTCGGAAGGTCGCTGCCCGCTGCCGTGTTCAGCGATGACGTGAACGCTTCGATCGCGCTTCCATCATGCAGGGAGCGGGTGACTTCTACCGAGTGTGCGATTTCGGTAACGTGCTTTCTCAGTGCAGACATGTGGTTCTCCTGTTGGTGTTGAATGCCCTGAAACGATTACACGCCTAGCGCGTTTCGCAAGCGCAAAATGCACGTTAA
>JANSYB010000105.1 GCA_024742655.1 Paracoccaceae bacterium
CTCAACAGCGGCGCTGACGGGTCCAAACCGGAGGCTCCACCGGGAAACACCAACGGGCCGCGTGCCCGTTTTTTTGTGCTTGAAAGACTGATGAGCAACGATCTGATCGCGAAAACGCCGATGGACCGGCGACTGGCCGAGATCATTACCCCCGTCCTTGAGGACATGGGGTTCGAACTGGTGCGCGTGCGCCTGATGGGGGGCAAGACAGCCACCCTGCAGATCATGGCCGAGCGTGCGGATGGCGGTATCGAGGTGGACGACTGTGCGGACATCTCCACGGCTGTCAGCGCCATCATGGATGTCGAGGACCCGATCGAGGATACCTACACGCTGGAAGTGTCCAGCCCCGGCATCGACCGGCCTCTGACCCGGTTGAAGGATTTCGAGGAGTTCGAAGGCTACGAAGCCAAGCTGGAAACGGCCGAGCTGATCGACGGGCGCAAGCGGTTCAAGGGGGTTCTGGCCGGCGTCGAGGATGACGAGGTGCTGATCAACATCGAAGAAGGCACCGTTGGCCTGAAATTCGACTGGCTGGCCGATGCCAAGCTGGTCCTGACAGACGACCTGATCAAGGCGATGCTGAAGGCCCGCAAGGCCGCCGGCACCCTGAATGAAAATGAATTCGACGACATAGAGACCGAAGGCTCTGAGGAGGGCTGATACATGGCAATCACTTCTGCAAACCAGCTTGAACTGCTGCAAACCGCCGAGGCGGTCGCACGTGAAAAGATGATCGAGCCCAGCCTCGTGATCGAGGCGATGGAGGAAAGCCTCGCCCGCGCCGCCAAGAGCCGTTACGGCGCCGAGATGGATATCCGTGTCTCGATTGATCGCAAGACGGGCAAGGCGACATTCACCCGGGTGCGCACCGTGGTCGAGGATGACGAGCTTGAGAATTACCAGGCCGAGTTCACGGTCGAGCAGGCCAAGCAATACCTGGATGATCCCAAGGTCGGCGACCAGTTCATAGAGGAAGTCCCGCCCGTGGACATGGGCCGCATCGCCGCGCAAAGCGCCAAGCAGGTGATCCTGCAAAAGGTGCGCGAGGCAGAGCGCGATCGCCAGTTCGAGGAGTTCCAGGACCGCGTCGGCACGATCATCAACGGTGTGGTCAAGCGCGAAGAATACGGCAACGTCATCGTCGACGTGGGCCGTGGCGAGGCGATTCTGCGCCGCAACGAAAAGATCGGCCGCGAATCCTATCGCCCCAATGACCGCATTCGGTGCTACATCAAGGATGTGCGCCGCGAGGCGCGTGGCCCGCAGATCTTCCTGTCGCGCACCGCGCCGGAATTCATGGCGGAACTGTTCAAGATGGAAGTGCCGGAAATCTATGACGGCATCATCGAAATCAAGGCCGTGGCCCGTGACCCGGGCAGCCGCGCCAAGATCGCCGTCATCTCCTATGACAACTCGATCGATCCGGTCGGCGCCTGCGTCGGTATGCGCGGCAGCCGGGTTCAGGCCGTCGTGAATGAGTTGCAGGGCGAGAAGATCGACATCATCCCGTGGAATGAGGATCAGCCGACTTTCCTCGTGAACGCGTTGCAGCCCGCCGAGGTCAGCAAGGTGGTTCTGGACGAAGAGGCTGAGCGCATCGAGGTCGTCGTTCCCGAGGATCAGCTGAGCCTTGCCATTGGCCGCCGGGGTCAGAACGTGCGTCTGGCCAGCCAGCTGACAGGTCTGGATATCGACATCATGACCGAGGCCGAGGACAGCGAACGCCGCCAGAAGGAATTCGAGGATCGCACCAAGCTGTTCGTCGATACGCTGGATCTGGATGAGTTCTTTGCCCAGCTTCTGGTCTCCGAAGGATTCACCAATCTCGAAGAGGTGGCCTATGTCGAGCTTGATGAACTTCTGGTCATCGACGGCGTCGACGAAGACACCGCGAATGAATTGCAGGCTCGGGCCCGCGATGTGCTTGAAGCGCAGGCGCGTGAAGCCCTGGAAAAAGCACGTGAGCTGGGCGCTGAGGACAGCCTGGTTGAATTCGAGGGTCTGACACCCCAAATGGTGCAGGCATTGGCAGAGGACGGCGTCAAGACGCTGGAAGATTTTGCCACCTGTGCCGATTGGGAACTGGCCGGAGGCTGGACCACGGTTGATGGTGAGCGCGTCAAGGATGACGGCCTGCTTGAGCCGTTCGATGTGTCGCTCGAGGAAGCGCAGGATCTGGTTATGACTGCGCGTGTCATGTTGGGCTGGGTTGATCCCGCCGATCTGGAGGCCGAGGACGAGGACGATGCTGCGGATGCCGATGAAGGCGCAACCGAGGAGGCCGAGGCCTGATGCGTCAGGCCTCGTAAGGTCACCAGATGGGGCGCGGTGGGCAACCCAGGGATCGGACCGATGGTCCAGAGCGCAAGTGCATTGCCACGGGTGAGGTACAGCCAAGGCATGGGCTGATCCGTTTTGTCGTTGGTCCCGATGCGCAAATTGTGCCGGACATCGCCGGAAAGCTGCCCGGGCGTGGTATCTGGGTGGCGGCGGATCGCGCCGCGCTGGAAAAGGCCGTTGCCAAGGGTCTGTTTGCCCGGGCCGCGAAACAGGCCGTTCATGTGCCCGAAGATCTCGTGGCGGAAGTGGAGCGGCAGCTCGCTCAGCGGGTCGTCAATCTGATAAGCCTGGCCCGCAAGGGCGGGCAATCCGTGACCGGCTATGAAAAGGTCAAGGACTGGCTGGCAACCGAGCGGGCACAGGTCCTGATCCAGGCCAGTGACGGGTCGGAACGGGGCAAATCGAAACTCAGCACGCCCTATGGCGGATCCTGGATAGGCTGGTTGACAGCCGATGAACTGGGACAGGCCTTTGGGCGGCAAAGCACTGTCCATGCTGCACTAGCGGCTGGAGGTTTGTGCAAACGTGTTGTAGAGGAGGCGGCAAGACTGAAAGGCTTGCGCGTCTCGGACGGGGATAAACCTCGCCGGAAAGGAAGTTGAACCATATGAGCGACAACGACGGAAAGAAAACTCTGGGTGTGCGTGGCGGTCCCCGTTCGGGGAACGTGAAGCAAAGCTTCAGCCATGGCCGCACCAAGAACGTCGTGGTGGAGACCAAGCGGAAGCGCATTGTCAAACCGAAGCCGGGTGCCGCGTCCGCTCCGGGCGGGGGCAAGCCGTCTGGCGCCCCGATGGATGCCTCCAAACGCCCTGCGGGTATTTCCGACGCCGAGATGGAGCGGCGCATGAAAGCTCTCGCTGCTGCCAAGGAGCGCGAGGCCGAAGAAGCAGAGCAACGCGCGGCCGAAGAAAAGGCCCGCGAAGAAGAGCGCCAGCGCCGCCGCGAGGAAGCCGAAGCCAAGGAACGCGAACAGCGTGAGGCCGAAGAGAAGGCCCGCGCCAAGGCCGAAGAGGAAGAACGCAAGAAGCGCGAAGCCGAGGACGCAGCCAAGCAGGCCGCTGTTGCGGCGGCGGCGCCCACCGACGAGGCGCAAGCCCAGGCCCGCGCACCCAAACCCGCCCCGCGCAAGCAGGAACGCGAGCGCGACGATAGCCGCGGTGGCCGTGGCAAGGGCCGCGGTGACGACGCCGGACGTCGTTCCGGCAAGCTGACGCTGAACCAGGCGCTGTCGGGTGGCGAAGGCGGCCGTCAGAAATCGCTTGCCGCGATGAAGCGCAAACAGGAGCGCGCACGCCAAAAGGCAATGGGTGGTGCGCAGGAGCGCGAAAAGGTCGTGCGCGATGTTCAGTTGCCGGAGACGATCGTCGTGTCCGAGCTGGCAAACCGGATGGCCGAACGTGTTGGCGACGTCGTCAAGGCGCTGATGAACAACGGCATGATGGTCACGCAGAACCAGTCGATCGACGCCGACACCGCGGAACTGATCATCGAGGAATTCGGCCACAAGGTGGTCCGAGTCAGCGATTCGGACGTGGAAGACGTGATCGATACGGTCGAGGACAGCGAAGACGATCTCATGCCGCGTCCGCCGGTGATTACGATCATGGGCCATGTCGATCACGGCAAGACGTCGCTTCTGGATGCGATTCGGGATGCCAAGGTCGTCGCTGGCGAAGCCGGTGGTATCACGCAGCATATCGGTGCCTATCAGGTAACGACTGACAGTGGCGCGGTTCTGAGCTTTCTTGATACGCCGGGTCACGCGGCCTTTACCAGCATGCGTGCCCGCGGGGCGCAGGTGACGGACATCGTGGTTCTGGTCGTGGCCGCCGACGATTCGGTGATGCCGCAGACGATCGAGGCGATCAACCACGCCAAGGCGGCCGCGGTGCCGATGATCGTGGCCATCAACAAGTGTGACAAGCCCGAGGCGAACCCGGACAAGGTGCGCACCGAACTGCTGCAACACGAGGTGATTGTCGAGGCGATGTCAGGCGAGGTGCAGGATGTTGAGGTTTCGGCCGCGACCGGCCAGGGCCTCGATGAGCTCCTTGAAGCTATCGCACTGCAGTCCGAAATCCTCGAGCTGAAGGCCAATCCGAAGCGCGCCGCCGAAGGCGCCGTGATCGAGGCGCAGCTGGATGTCGGCCGTGGACCGGTCGCAACCGTTCTGGTGCAGCGCGGAACGCTGAAGCAAGGTGATATCTTTGTGGTTGGTGAGCAGTACGGCAAGGTGCGTGCGTTGATCAACGACCGTGGAGAGCGCGTGAAGGAGGCCGGACCGTCGGTTCCTGTGGAGGTGCTTGGCCTGAACGGCACACCCGAGGCGGGTGATGTTCTGAACGTGGTCGAGACCGAGGCACAGGCGCGCGAGATCGCCGAGTACCGCGAGAAAGCCGCGAAAGAGAAGCGCGCGGCAGCCGGGGCCGGAACCACGCTGGAACAGCTCCTGGCGCAGGCCAAGGAGAACGAAAACGTCAAGGAATTGCCCATCCTGGTCAAGGCCGACGTGCAGGGTTCTGCCGAGGCGATCGTTCAGGCGATGGAAAAGATCGGCAACGAGGAAGTGCGCGTGCGGGTTCTGCATTCCGGTGTGGGTGCCATCACCGAATCGGATATCGGCCTGGCCGAGGCCAGTGGCGCCCCTGTGATCGGTTTCAACGTGCGTGCCAACGCGCCGGCGCGCAACAGTGCCAACCAGAAGGGCGTGGAGATTCGTTACTACAGCGTGATCTACGACCTTGTGGACGATGTGAAGGCAGCGGCAAGCGGCTTGCTTGGGGCCGAGATACGCGAAAACTTCATCGGCTATGCCCAGATCAAGGAAGTGTTCAAGGTCACCGGCGTGGGCAAGGTGGCAGGCTGTCTGGTCACCGAAGGTGTGGCGCGCCGCTCCGCGGGTGTGCGTCTTCTGCGTGATGACGTGGTGATCCATGAGGGGACACTGAAAACACTCAAGCGTTTCAAGGATGAGGTGCCCGAAGTGCAGTCAGGCCAGGAATGCGGTATGGCCTTTGAGAATTATGACGATATCCGCCAGGGCGACGTGATCGAAATCTTCGAGCGCGAGGAAGTCGAGCGAAATCTCGACTGACGCAGAGTGGACCTGGATGATACAAAAAGGGGCGGCCAACAGGCCGCCCTTTTTTGATCGCGACCCCAAGTCTTTTGTCAAAAGACTTGGCAAAAGCTTTTGAAAGCTTTTGCGCGTCAGAGCCAGTCGCGCAGGATCGGGATCAGGGGGATGTCCGCGGGTGGCATCGGGTAATCGCGCAGTGCGTTCGGGCGAACCCACTTGAGCGTCTGGCCCTCGCGAGACTGCGGCGTTCCCTGCCATTTCCGACAGGCAAATAGCGGCATCAGAAGGTGAAAGTCATCATACCTGTGCGAGGCGAAGGTCAGCGGCGCAAGGCAGCTTTCCCAGGTATCAATGCCGAGTTCTTCTTCAAGCTCGCGGATCAGTGCACGCTCCGGGGTCTCTCCCGGCTCGATCTTGCCGCCGGGAAACTCCCACAGTCCGGCCATGGATTTGCCCTCGGGTCTTTGCGCCAGAAGGATGCGGCCATCCACATCGATCAGGGCCACCGCAGAGACCAGTATGGTTTTCATGAACGGTAATCCGCATTGATCTGGATGTACCCATGGGTCAGGTCACAGGTCCATACGACCGCGGTCCCGCCACCCAACCCCAGGTCCACGTGGATCTCCAGTTCCTGGTTCTTCATATAGGTTGCGCCGTCTTCCTCGCGATAGTCGGGGTTCACCCAGCCGTTGCTTGCGACGAGGATATCGCCGAACCTTATTGACAGAGTATCGCGGTCGGCCGGGGCGCCTGACTTGCCGATGGCCATCACCACCCGGCCCCAATTCGGATCCTCGCCGGCGATTGCGGTCTTGACGAGTGGCGAATTCGCAATCGACAGGGCGTGGGTGCGCGCATCGGCATCCGATGATGCCCCGGTGACCGACACCTCGACGAACTTCGTCGCGCCCTCGCCGTCGCGCACCACCTGCTGGGCCAGGTCCAGCATGACGCCGCGCAACCCTTCCATGAAGCTCATGTTGTTTTCGCTGACCCGGACCCCGGATGCCCCTGTGGCCGCGACCAGAACCGTATCAGAGGTCGATGTGTCGCTGTCCACCGTGATGCAGTTGAAGGTGGTCTCATTCAGTGCAGACACCATGGATTGCAGCATCGGTTGTTCGATCACAGCGTCGGTGAAGATGTAGACGAGCATCGTTGCCATATTGGGCGCGATCATGCCGGAACCCTTGGCGATGCCAGCGATATGAATGGGTTGCCCGTCGATTTCGATCGTCGCACCAGCCCCTTTGGGGAAAGTGTCGGTCGTCATTATGGCGCGCGCTGCATCCTCGATCGCATCACCCGACAATGAGTCCGACAGGGTACTCAGCTTTGCCTCGATCCGGTCATGGGGCAGCGGCTCGCCGATCACGCCCGTCGACGAGGTGAAAATGCGTGTTTCCGGCAGGTTCAGGGTCTGTCCAAGCGCTTTCGTCAGGGCATGGACCGAAGCCAGACCGTTGCGCCCGGTAAAGGCATTCGCATTGCCGGAATTCACCAGAATGGCCGCGCCGCTC
>JANSYB010000698.1 GCA_024742655.1 Paracoccaceae bacterium
CCCGCTCACCTGATCCAGACTACACCCGATGATGCCCGCGCCCACGACACTGGCCGCGGCCTGTCCCAGGGCGCAGGCCTTCACCTCGGCGGCGTAATCGGTCACCCGATCGCCATCGATGTTGAGATCCACCGTCACGGTGGAGCCGCAGAGTGGCGCGCGCCGCTTGACCGAGGCGTCGGGATCCTGCAACCGGCCATGATGCGGAATATCCGCGGCAAGTTCGAGGATGCGCGCCGAATAAAGCTTGATCAGATCGTTCTCGCCGCTCATGGCTTTCCCTTTCCGTGCTGACCCCATAGATAGAGGGCATGGCGCAAGATGCAAAAGGTTTTCCGGCATGATTTTCGACCCCGCGACATTGCGATACAACGATCAGGGCCTGATCCCGGCCATCGCGCAGGATCATGCGACGGGCGAGGTGCTGATGATGGCGTGGATGAATGCCGAGGCGGTCGCGCGCACGCTGGACAGTGGTCGTGTCACCTATTGGAGCCGGTCGCGCGCCAGTTTCTGGGTCAAGGGCGAAAGTTCGGGCCATGTGCAGGCTCTGGTCGAAATGCGTGTCGATTGCGATCGCGATTGCCTGCTTTTGCGGGTCGACCAGACGGGCCCGGCCTGCCACACCAACCGGCGCAGCTGTTTCTATACAAGCGTGCAAGATGGGACCGAAGTGGAAATCATGACGCCCGAGGCGGGCTGAGAAAATTCGTACGAATTTTCTGGGCTAGAGCCCGACCATGGCGCGGATGTCCTGTGGGGTCTTGCCCGCGGCGCGGTAGGTGGCGATGGCGCGTGCGTCATCGCGCTTGGCCAGCCGTTTGCCGGTCTCGTCGCGGATCAGGCCGTGATGGCGATAACGCGGGATCGGCAAGTCCAGCAGGCTGAGCAACAGCACCTGGATGGGGGTGAAGTCGAACAGGTCTTCGCCGCGCACCACGACCGTGATCGACTGGGCGATGTCATCCAGGGCCGAGGCAAGGAAATAGGCGACGATCCCGTCACCCTTGCGCGACAGCACGATGTCGCCGATCTCGGACCGGGCGTGATCGGGCTCGATCCGGTGGGTGCCGCGGCGGGCGGGGCCGGTTTCGACAAAGCAGGGCAACGCCCCGCCAAGGCGATCCAGCGCCCGGTCCAGGTGCAGGCGCAGCGCGTCGCCGGGTTGGCGGCTGTCCATTGTGCGATGCTTGCAGGTGCCGGGATAGACGTCGTGGGCCACGCCTTCCTGCGGGGCGGCAAGCGCGGCCTGGATCTGGCTGCGGCTGCAGGAGCAGGGGTAAAGCAGGTCCATGTCTGCGAACCGGTTCAGGGCAGGGGTGTAGCTGTCCAGCTGTTCGGATTGGCGAAGCACGGGGCCGTCCCATGTCAGCCCCAGCCATGTCAGGTCTTCAAGGATCAGAGCATCCCATTCCGGTTTGGCGCGTTGCAGGTCGGTATCTTCCATTCGCAACAGGAACGCGCCGCCAGCGTGCCGGGCCATGTCATGCGCCGTGATCGCGGAATACGCGTGGCCCAGATGCAGCGGGCCGGTCGGCGACGGGGCAAATCGCGTTCTGAAAGTCACGCTTTTTCAATGATATATACGTTGGACTTCAGGTTCTGGCCGGGCAGGTGCGGCCCGTATTCCTTGAAAATCAGCCGCGCTGCGCCGCAATCCAGCCATTGGTTCATGGCCCCTTCATACGCGCCCGCG
>JANSYB010000550.1 GCA_024742655.1 Paracoccaceae bacterium
CGTGACCTTCGCGGATGGCAGCGCGCACCGCGTGGCCAGCGACTGGACCCCGGGCGATCAGCTGGCCGTGCTCGATGTGGACGGCGAAACGGTGGTTCTCAAGGTCGGCAAGGTGTCGGGCGGGTTCCGCATCCGCAACCGTGGCGCCGACCTCAAGGTGCATGTGCGCACCCCGCGTCAGGCGGAACTGGCGATGTTAATGCCCGAGAAACTGCCGCCTGATACATCCAAGATGCTGCTGTGCCCGATGCCGGGCCTGATCGTCAGCGTGAATGTCCAGGAGGGTGACGAGGTGCAGGAAGGTCAGGCGCTTTGCACGGTCGAGGCGATGAAGATGGAAAACATCCTGCGGGCCGAACGCAAGGGCACCGTGTCCAGGATCAATGCCGGTGCGGGCGACAGTCTGGCCGTGGACGACGTGATCATGGAGTTCGAATAGGCGGTGATCGGGGGCGCGCGTCATATGTCGGTCGCAGCGATCTCGGCTGCTCTCCTTCTCGGGGCCTGTGCCCGCGAGGATGAGACGGCCATGCGCGACCGTCTGACGCCGTGGTTCGGCCTGGGAGAGACGCTGGCCTTTGCCGCCGGGCGCGATTGTGCGGCGGCGGTGTTCCGGGTGCGGCACGGCGCGATCGGCGCCGGTATCGCGGTCGAGGACAGCGTGCGCGGCATGTTGCGCGCGCTGCCCGGTCGCGGTGTGGCGGCGGTGGATCATGTGGATCTGACGCCGGATGCCGTGATGGTCGAGGCCGTGAACACGCATCGCCCGTCGGGCATGGCGATGCGCCGTGCCGTGCTGGAGGCGCGACCCTGCATGGACGCGCAGGTCGAGGGGGAGTTTCGCAGGCAACTGGAACGCCCGGAATCGGTTCTGGCCTATGACACGGGCAACGGCGCGATCATGTTGCTGGATCGCAAGGCGCGGGTTCTGGTCGTGGCCATGGGGGCGCGGGCATGAGCGCGCCGGCTCAGCTGTCGCCGCGCCTGTCGCGGATTTCCTGCTGGCGCATAGGCATCTTGTCGATGACCCGGGTGATTTCACGCACGTCCCAGGGCAGCGGCTTGCGCAGGTATACCGAGCCGTCCTTGCCGATGAGGGCCAGCATGAAGCCGCGAGGGCGCAATTTCCGGCGCAATTCGGTCATTTCGTCCGCATTGGTGTCGGTCAGAACGACGACGTCGCGTTCTGCCAGGTCGTCCAGTCGTTCCGTCAGAAAGGCCATCTGCTGCACGTATCGCGGGTCGGCTGGGCTGTCGGCGAACACGACCAGAGGACGTTTTATCCAGATAAATTCGCTCAAATCGACGCTATCACCGGGGAAAATGATCTCCGGCGGGATCGGCGCGGTGGTGTCCGCAGCCTCCTGCGCAGCGGCCGAAACGGCGCCAAGTGCAAGAAATAAAAGCGTGATCGGTCTGAGCATCTGTCCTCCTGTCGGACAAGATATAGGCCCGCGCGCCGCGAATTCGAAGCCCGATTGCCGCATGGGCCACGAAAATTTTAACATTAAGTCCCCGGTCATGCCCGATGTCGCAGCATGTCGGCCAGCCAAACCCGGTTGCCGCGCCCTGCGGCACAACAGCGAAAGGCGGGCAAGACCATGGACGTGACCCTTCATCTGGGGGCCCATCGGACGGCCACCACCAGTTTTCAGCATTACCTGCGTGAGAACGAGCAGGCGCTGCAACTGGCCGGAATCGCCGTGTGGGATCCGCGCCGCACACGCAGCGGATTGCTGACCGGGGTCATGCCGGTTCCGGGGGGTCGATCGCCCGAGGCGCAGTTGAAACGCGCGCGCGGCCGCATCGCCATCAATCTGAAACAGGCCGAGGCGCGTGGATTTCGGCATGTTGTCATCAGCGACGAGAACATGATCGGCGCCCCCCGCCGCAACCTGCGCGACGGCCGTCTTTACGCCGATATCGGGCAGCGCATGGCGCGGTTCGCCGAGGCGTTCGATGGCCGGATCACCCGGGTATCCTTCAGCATCCGGGGGCAGGACAGCTATTGGAGTTCGGCACTCGCCTTCGCGGTCGGTCGGGGGCATCGCATGCCCGGCACGGCGGAGCTGGCCCGTCTGGCCACGGCGCCGCGTGGCTGGCGGGATGTGTTGACCGATCTGGCCTGCGCCCTGCCGGGGGTCGAGATCCAGGTGCTGCCCTACGAGATTTTCGGCGGTCTGCCCGAGGCGCGCCTGCAGCGCATGACGCAAGAGGCCGGACTGCCGCGCCGATATGCACGCGAATGGATGCATCGCGCCCCGGGCCTGAACCAGCTGCGCAAGATCCTGTCGGACCGGGGCGGCGACGCGGCGCGCCTGCCCGGCGGCGATGGGCGCTGGCACCCGTTCGATCACGACCAGGCCTGTGCGCTGCGCGAGGCCTATGCCGACGACCTGTTCTGGCTGCGCGCCGGGGCGGATGGTCTGGCGACACTGACAGAGGAAACCAAACCGGCCAAAGCGGGGACA
>JANSYB010000625.1 GCA_024742655.1 Paracoccaceae bacterium
GCTGACGCGAAAGGCCGCCCCCGCCTGCCCCGGCAGGTATTCCACGCGGCCGCCCAGACGGGCCATGATCTCTCGGCAGATGGCAAGGCCCAGCCCGGCGCCGCCGGCCTTGTTCTCGCTCACCCGGGCAAATTTCTCGAAAATGGTGTTCTGCTGGCCGGACGGAATGCCCGCGCCGTTGTCGATGAAATCGATCATCAGGGTGGCATCCGATTGCGCGACACGGATATCGACGCAGGGCGCATCTGCCACGCAATACTTGCGGGCGTTGGCCAGCAGGTTGATGAACACCTGCCCCAGCCGATCGACATCGGTGTGCAGCATCACCTCCTCGTCCTCGCGGTTGCGCCGCACGGCGAACTCGCTTTCGGTGATGCCCGCCCCCACCAGGGCACGATCCAGCACCTGCGACAATGGCGCCTGCTGCATGTTGAGCACGATCTGCGCGTTTTCCAGCACGCTGAGATCGAGCAGATCATCCAGCAACCGCGTCAGCCGGATCGCCTCGTCATGGATGATCGAGGCATATTTGCTCTGGACCTCGGCATTCAGACCGTCGGCATCGCGCAAAATCTCGGAAAATGCGCGGATCGATGTCATGGGCGTGCGCAATTCGTGGCTGATCTGGCTGAGAAAGGCATCCTTTTGCACCGAGATCTGGGTCAGTTTCTCGTTGACCTGCCGCAGCTGGCGGGCGGTGCGGGCCTGTTCCTCGGTCTTGGCCTCCAGCTGGCTGGAATACTCCATGATCTGCGCGGTCTCATCGGCCACGCGCATCAGGTCCTCGACCGACACGCTGGAGCCGCCGACGATCTGGCCGATCATCGCATGTGCCGTGGCCGCCCCCACCGACCCGGCGAGCGCGCGTTCCAGTTGCGACAGGAAATCCGGCGTGGGTTCGGGCAGGTAGCCGCCGATGCCCTGCTCCCGCGCGGCGCTGGAAAACAGGGCCTGTGCCTCGTCGGCGCCCATGATGCGCTGCGACATGATCAGCAGGTCCTCGGATTGCGCCAGCCCACCACTCCAGCCGCCCGAGGTGCCGGAATGTTGAAACACGTTGACGAACTGCGCACCCTGCAGCCGTTCGACCGGGCGCGGAAAGCTGAAGATCGACACCACCACGAAGACCAGCGCATTGAGCGACACGCTCCACAGGAAGGCGTGGATCACCGGGTCCATGCCCACCGCCCCGAAGAGCGCACCGGGCCGCAACCAGCCGATGCCGAAGGGGCCAATGTCCAGCACCGATTGCGGCATGAAAACCGTGGGCCCGAAACTGGGCAGGAACAGGCAATAGGCCCAGATCACGAACCCCGTGCCCAATCCCGCGATGGCGCCTACCCGGTTGGCCCCCCGCCAGAACAGCCCGCCCATCAGCGCGGGCAGGAATTGCGCCACACCCACAAAGGAGATCAGCCCGATCGCCGCCAGTGCCGCACCGCCCCCCGACAGCCGGAAGTAGAGGTAGCCGAGAAACAGGATCAGCCCGATCGACAGGCGCCGCGCCAGAAGGGCCACGTTGCGCACGTCGCCCGACATCACCGCCGTGCCCCCGGTCATCGACAGCCAGATCGGCATCACGATATGGTTCGACACCATGGTCGACAGTGCGATGGCCGCCACGATCACCATCGAGGTGGCCGAACTGAACCCGCCGAGGAAGGACAGGATCGCCAGCCCCTCGCGCCCCTCGCTCAGCGGCAGGGTCAGCACGAAAAGATCCGGGTTGGTGCCCGCCGGCATCAGGTCCAGCCCGACGGCGGCAATGGGCACCACGAAAAGGCTCATCAGCATCAGGTAGACCGGAAAGGCCCAGGCGGCGGTGCGCAGGTGGCCCTCGTCCTCGTTCTCGACCACCATCACCTGGAACATGCGCGGCAGGCACAGGAAGGCCGCGGCCGACAAGAGCGTCAGACCGACCCAGCGGCTGCCCGGCACCTCCCACGTGGCGATGGCCGAGGCGTCGATGCGCGCCAGCGTCGGCTCGATCCCGCCCGACAACCCCCAGACCACGAACACCCCCACCGCCAGCAGCGCAAAGAGCTTGACCACCGCCTCGAGCGCGATGGCCATGACCAC
>JANSYB010000512.1 GCA_024742655.1 Paracoccaceae bacterium
CGTGCAGCCGATCAACTTCCCCACGGTGCCGCGCGGGACCGAACGGCTGCGCTTTACCCCGTCACCGGTGCACGGGCCCGATGAAATGGATGCCCTCATTCGCGCGATGGACGAGCTCTGGAGCCACTGCGCGCTGAATCGTGCCGAATTAACCGGCTGATCGTGCCGCAGGTGCAAAGGCACTTGCGATGTGGTAAACTTCTCTAAACAAAAAGGGCAGTATCCGAATCGGGACATTCGGGTGCAATTGGGAAGTTTAAGGGGCAGGGCTGCATGATCGGGCGCCGTTTCAAGCGCAAGTCGGACCAAACGGATGTCGAGCCGCGCGGCTTTGACGCGTTCGAACTGCGACTTGGCGACGTGATGCGCGGAGAACGCGCCACCCTTGGCAAATCCCTTCTGGATGTCGAACGCGAATTGCGCATCAAGGCCTCTTACGTGGCCGCGATCGAGAATTGCGATCCCGATGCCTTCGACACCCCCGGTTTCATCCCCGGATATGTGCGGTCCTATGCCCGTTATCTGAACATGGATCCCGACGAGGCGTTCCGCAAATTCTGTATCGAAAGCGGTTTTTCCATCGCCCACGGCATGTCGGCCGAGGCGTCCAGCATCCGCCGCGACGACAAGCCTGTGGCCGCGCGCAAGTCGCGGGACGACAATCCGTTCGTGTCGCCCGGAACGCCGTTCGTGCCGGCCTCCGAAAGCTTTCTGGCGCGGATCGAGCCGGGGGCGATCGGATCTGCCACAGTGCTGCTCTTGTTGATCGGCGGTATCGGATACGGCGGATGGAGCGTGTTGAACGAGGTGCAGCGCGTGCAATTCGCACCTGTCGAGAACACACCCGACGTCTTGAGCGATCTTGACCCGCTGGACGGGGCGTTGCCCATGAAGGACGGTGTCATCGCGACCGATGATCCCGCACGCGTGGCGGCAGCAGGGTTCGAGGCCCCGACCGGTGACCGTCTGGACCGTCTCTACCGGCCCGAAGCGCTGGACGTGCCGGTGATGGTGGCCCGCGATGCCCCGATTTCGACGCTGGATCCGTCCGAGGTGGGCACCTTCAGCCCGGTTATCCCGCAGGCCGACCGCGAGTCGATCGACTATGCCGTGGCCACGGCGAACCAGGCCCCCCCGGTGGCCAGCCCCCAAAGCCCGCAGGTTCTGGCGGATCAGCCGCCCGGCGTGCGCATGGTTGCTGTTCGTCCTGCCTGGGTGCGGGTGCGCGCGGCCGATGGCAGCGTGATCTTCGAGGGCATCATGAATGCCGGCGACACTTGGGATGTGCCCGTTACCGAAGAGGCACCGACCCTGCGGGTTGGCGAAAGCGGCGCGATCTATTTCGCCGTGAACGGGCAGCATTTCGGGCCTGCGGGGCCGCGCGGCTCCGTGACATCGGGGCTGCCGCTTGATTCCGCGATGTTGCAGGACGCCCTCGAAGTGGCGGACCTGGATCAGGATCAGGACCTGCAACGCTACGTGGCCGAACTTCAAACCGGTGTCGCGGTCCAGCCGCAGGACTAAACGTCTCACGTCCATTGCCAGCGCGGGGTTGAGCCCCTATTGTCAACTTGACCTTACACATTTGCGGATGACGCTCATGTCGATCAATCACATTCGCCCTTGGCGCAACATCTATCGCCGCGAAAGCCGTCAGATCATGGTGGGCAACGTGCCGGTGGGCGGGGATGCCCCGATTACCGTGCAGACCATGACCAACACCGTCACCACGGACATTCCGGGCACGATCGCGCAGGTACAGGCCGCCGCCGAGGCCGGCGCGGATATCGTGCGTATCTCCGTGCCCGATCAGGACAGCGCCAAGGCGCTGAAGGAGATCGTCCGCGAAAGCCCGGTGCCTATCGTGGCGGATATCCATTTTCACTACAAACGCGGGATCGAGGCGGCCGAGGCCGGGGCGGCCTGTCTGCGGATCAACCCGGGCAATATCGGCAGCGCAGACCGCGTGCGCGAGGTGATCAAGGCCGCGCGCGATCATGGCTGTTCCATGCGGATCGGGGTGAATGCCGGATCGCTGGAAAAGCACCTGCTGGACAAATACGGGGAACCCACGCCGGACGCGATGGTGGAATCCGGGCTCGACCATATCAAGGTGCTGGAAGACAACGATTTTCATGAATTCAAAATCAGCTGTAAGGCCTCGGACGTGTTCATGGCCGCCGCCGCCTATCAAAAGCTGGCCGAGGCCACGAATGCCCCGATTCACCTTGGCATCACCGAGGCGGGGGGGCTTGTCTCGGGCACGATCAAGTCGGCGATCGGGCTGGGCAACCTGCTGTGGATGGGCATTGGCGACACGATCCGCGTCAGCCTGTCGGCGGACCCGGTCGAAGAGGTCAAGGTCGGATACGAGATCCTGAAATCGCTTGGCCTGCGGCACCGAGGTGTGAACATCATTTCCTGCCCGTCCTGCGCGCGGCAGGGGTTCGACGTGATCAAGACGGTCGAGACTCTGGAAAAACGGCTGGAGCATATCAAGACCCCAATGAGCCTGAGCATCATCGGCTGCGTGGTCAACGGGCCGGGCGAGGCGTTGATGACGGATGTCGGATTCACCGGGGGCGGGGCTGGCAGCGGCATGGTCTATCTTGCGGGCAAGGCCAGCCACAAGATGTCCAACGACCAGATGATCGAGCATATCGTCGAGGAGGTCGAGAAGAAGGCCGCCGAAATCGACGCCGAAGAGGCCGC
>JANSYB010000236.1 GCA_024742655.1 Paracoccaceae bacterium
ATGGGATCACCTTTCGGCTTGGGCCTGAGAGATGCTGCGGACTGGTTGAACAGGACGGTGTTGTTGTCGGCCCGGTGCCGCCCCCTGTTCTGCTGATCCTTGTGCAGGTCGATGGCGCGCTGCACCGCGGGACGTTCCTTGATCCGTAAACGCCAGTCGGTAACGCGGGGAAACGCCTCGAGGCAGGCCCCGAGGGGCTTTGCGATGAACGCCCATGGAAATGCCAGCATGTCCACGATGGAATAATCGCCGAGCAGATAGTCGCGATCGACGAGACGGTTTTCCAGAACGCCGAGGTTACGATCGTATTCGCCTAGATAGCGTTTGAAGCCGTATTCGCGCTCATTCTCTGGCGCATAGTTGCGGAAATGGCTGAGCTGCCCTGCCATCGGGCCCTGGTTGCCAACCTGCCAGAAGAGCCACTCCATCATCTCTTTATAAGCGCGCAGGTCGCTCCGCGGCGGCGCGAACCGATCGGTTTTTTCGGCGAGGTAGAGCAGAATTGCGCCGGATTCGAACACTGGTACCGGGTCATCACCCCAAGCGGCCTCAGGTGCGTGGTCTATGATAGCTGGCATCTTGGCGTTGGGGCTGATCGCAAGGAAGTCGGACGAGAACTGCTCGCCTTCGCTGAGCCGCATCAATATGGGGCGGTAGTCGAGGCCGGTTTCCTCGAGCATGATGGCGACCTTCCAGCCGTTGGGCGTGGGGGCGAAGTAAAGATCGATCATAAGGCGCCGTCCGGTGTGTCCGTCGCGATGCCTGCCGCGATCATGTCGTCAATCGTTTCGGCGTCGTATCCGACCTCCGACAAAACCGCGCGCGTATCCTCGCCCAGCCGGCGGGCCGGTTCCGGCGTCCCGGGCGGCGTGGCCGAGAACCGGGCCGGAGTACGTGCCTGGCGGATCCGGCCAGCCTGCGGGTGGTCCAGTTCGATCACCGTTTCGTTGGCCTGCACCTGCGGGTGCGAATAGACCTGATCGCGGGTGAGAACCGGTGCACAGGGCACGTCTAGCGCGTCCAGGCGCTGCATCCAGTTGTCGGTAGTATCCTCGAGAAGCGCCTCTTGCGTCAGTTCAAGGCGGGCGGGTTTGTTTTCCTCTCGCGCGGCAACCGTTGCAAAGCGCGGGTCTTCCAACCAGTCTGGACGGCCCACGGCCGCACAGAGCCCCGACCACGTACTGTCGGTATGCGCGGAGACCGCCATCCAGCCATCGGCGGTCTGATAGATCAATTCGACGAAGGTTTGTGCGTCATCGCCCTTGGCGGGCTGCAATTCGTCGCCCACGAAGGTGTAACCCGTCATGTCAGAGCTCCAAAGAAACGCCAAGACCGTATCGAGCATTGAAATCTGGACATGGCTACCTTCGCCCGTCCGGGTGCGCGCCAGAAGTGCAGCGGTGATTGCTTGTGCGGTCTGGATCGCGGTTAGCTTGTCGGGCAGGATCGTGCGGACCAGCCGGGGTCGCGCCTTGTTTTCGCCACCCTGCACGCTTGCCAGGCCTGATAGCGCCTGGATCAGAGGGTCATACACCGGTCTGCGCGCCCAGTCGCCGGTGAAGCCGAAGCCGGCAATGGAAGTGTAGATGATGTCAGACCGGGCCGCGCGCACCGCCGCCTCTCCCAGCCCGATCCGTTCAGCCACGCCGGGACGAAAATTCTGAACGAACACATCTGCGGTCTCACACAGGTGCAGCGCGGCCCCGACGCCGCGCGGGTCCTTCAGGTTCAGCGTGACCGATTTCTTGCCGCGATTGTTGTTGAGGAAGGATGCCGTGAAACCTCCGCGCCGCCCGGTGACCTGCCGGCTATGATCACCACCGTCGGGATGTTCGATCTTGATGACCTCAGCGCCCTGATCCGCCAGCGTCATGGTGGCCAAAGGACCGGAAATCATCGTCGTCAGGTCGATGACCCGATATCCGTGTAGCGGTCCTGACATTTGATCGACCTCCGGCCTGAAACATCAGCGCGAGGAACGCCAACGCGGAGCGAATGGGCCATGTCCCTTATCCAAATTCTACCCGAACTGCACACAAATTGCAGTCTAATTTCGCATCGGTATGCCCTCTTCCCAGCGAAAGCCGACACCTCCACCTTGCCAGACGCCTTCGCCAATTGGATTTGGTCCATCGATGTTCACATGAAGCGGCAAGCCAAAGCCAGGGGCCAGGTTCTGCACGCCTTTCACGGTGCTGCGATGCATTATCCGCAAGCCCTGCTTTTCCGCGGGCATGTGAGCCTCTGGCGCCGCACGATGCGCAACGGCCAGATTGTCGATGAAGACACAATCGTTTTCGCTATACTCATAGGCCACAGCATATCCGTTGGTCAGCCCGGCATTCAGGATGTCGTTGTATTCGTGACAGAGCTGCTTCAATTCGTCTGCATGGAGAAGGCTGAAGCCGTCCCGATCCGGCAGCTTTTCGATGACAGCACCCGTCATGCCCAGATGCAGCCATATGCACTTTTGCCCGGAGGTAGGGTGCTCGTGCACCAGCGGATGCACGACACCTGAGGCCGAGTTCACGGATGACAGGCGGCTCCAACGCTCCTGCCGATCCTCGGTGAGAGCCTCGAAGGCGAGGCCCTGGTGCGCGAAGTGGGTCCCCCCACCATTCTCGGCAGGCCGAATGATATGATAGCCCGAATGAGAAAAAGTGGCGGGAAGGAAACTGCCATCATTGTGCCATTGCGGCCCGACATCCGGAATGCCATGCCGTTCATCGTTGGAAAGCCGGAAGATATGGCGATTGCCGCCAGGCGTTTCGGGATGAACCCCATGTGTGCTGTGTAGCTCTTTACCGCCCCACAGACAGCTTGCGCGCAGGAAATCCCCGGCGCCCAGTTGGGTTTCGTTTTTGAATACGAGAAAGCCGCGATGCGCCATTTCGCGTTCCAGCATGTCGACAACCTCGGGCGGCGGGGCGTCTTTCGAGGACAGATCGATCCCCGAGACTTGCGCGCCAATCGGATCGAGAGCGGTGATTTCGCCGCCAAACTGTTCGATGATGGCAGCATGGTTCGGTGCAATCGGCGGGGCCGTCGCTGTGTTCGTGTTCAAAACAAACCTCCTTTGCCTTGGCTAAATCTAAGAAGAGGTTCGCCACTTCGAAAGAGGGCAATCCCAATTCGCATTGCACGCATTTGGGCGGGCGTTGTTTAACGCTGCTCTGTGATTGTGTACGGTGCGTTTGCATCAGGCAGGTTCTGGCCGCCACATATGCGACGTTAAGCGTTTCGACCGCGTCGAAATACGGCAGACCTTCCTTGAAGTAGTTCGGGTTTCGCTTTGTAAACGCGCGCACTTCGGGCTCCCACTCCTCGCGAATGAAAGGCCCGGTTCCGATGCCCTCGTCCCACTGGTCGCCGGTGGTTCCTTCGGGCCCGATAACGAGGTGGCAAGTCTCCCGCAATGATTGAATTCGGCCTTCGTGTCGCCAGCACGCCCCCGCTGGGCGTCAGTCCAGCGCCGTCTCGTAGGCATCGAGCAGCATTGTGTCGAGCTTCGGGCCGCTTTGCGCATTACGGGAATTGACGATCACAGCGGCGACCATGCCATTCGGGAAGACCACAACTTCTGCTCGCGCCGAGCCGTTCCTGCGGCTGCCGCCATGCCAGACTGCCCTGCCCCCTGAGACGATCTTGTCGTTGAAGAAAACCAGACGCTCAGCGTCAGAAGCGAACATATGATCATGGTTCTCGTCGATCACTTCGCGGGTCGAGACCAACCTGTGCACGGCAGCCGTGAGCGCGCGGGTGGACATGAACCAGCCGCCGATCGCGCAGGGCTTGCCAGGGTCCGACAGGTCGACACCGCGCTTGTCGTCCGGATCATCGTAGATGAGCGCGCGGTGACGCTCCGGCCCTGCATGTTCATTGCACCCGCCAAGGGCACCGGCGGGAGACAGCAACTGCCGGTCCACACCTTCGCGGTAAAGTCGCCCGGCATGCACGCTTACATAGCTGGCGTAGTCGATCTCGCCCGGCGACCAGCCGGCCTCGACGTCTGCCCAGGGACCCGGTCGTGTCGAGGCGGCGCTGAAATTCCACATCGCGAGCGACGCATTGGCGTAGCA
Source organism: Paracoccaceae bacterium (assembly GCA_024742655.1). Taxonomy (GTDB): domain Bacteria; phylum Pseudomonadota; class Alphaproteobacteria; order Rhodobacterales; family Rhodobacteraceae; genus Roseovarius. The sequence continues at coordinate 4,080 of JANSYB010000236.1, forward strand.
GCGATCAAACCGCGGAGCGTTGGCATTCGATGGATCGGATTCATGTTCTGCATCCCGGAACTCCGGCACGCACCCCTTTGTGTTTCTAGCCATGTTTCGCGCCCGGGTGATGTAGCTTTCACCTCCCAGCCGCAGCCTGTCCTCGAACGAGAAGGATCGGTCAAAATAGGTGCGCCCGCTATGGCCGAAACCGGCTTGATGCCCCAGCAAATGACGCAACGTCACCCCCCGCATGGAGGCATGGACATCAGACCGCCAGCGCTCGGGCAAATACATCCAGAACGGATCGTCGAGCGAAACATCCGCAAGCTTTTCGGCCCTGTGAATAGCAAAGGCCGCCGTAAAGACCTTTGACACCGATCCAATAGGTGACACGGTGAGCCCGTTGAAGTTTTTCGCGCCGCCACTCTCGCACGGTGTGCGTGCAAATCCGCCGTTGATCTGGGCAATGATCACCCCGGCGGGTCCGCGCAGCGTCACGGCATACCCCATCACACGGTCACCCATTGCGGCCTTGATATCGGACGCAAAGCGCTGCGTGTCGAAACCGCTTCTGGGCTTTGTATCCACATAGGACGGTCGCTCGTCGGGCAGCTCGCAAGCCGCGCCGGCTCCCGCCACCGCAAGCAAAAGCCCGCTGGCGAGGCCAAGAGCCACGAAACTGCGATGGCGATGGCGCGCGGAAGTCGTAGCTTCATGCCTGTTGCTGGCAGGGTTGGCTTCGCAATGGCCGGAGTTGAAACGAGATTTCAGGAACATGATGCAATATCTCCCGAGACGTCGAAATTGAGGCGTCTGGATCAGCACGCCCAAACGCGGGGCGGGCTGTCTTTCAAGCCGCTGTGCGTCTCGACCTTCGCACCAAGGCCAGAAGCAGCCCGCCGAAAGCCAAAAGCGGCAGGCTCGCCGGCAAAGGAACAGGTGCCACTGGAACAGCCAGACCGCCGACGTCGAAG
>JANSYB010000685.1 GCA_024742655.1 Paracoccaceae bacterium
GCGCGCAATGCCACAGACCGTGTCCTCGACGTCGATGCCCACCACCTCGGCCGCCCCGTGATCGCGGCGCAGCGACAGCGCGATCGCGCCGGTTCCGCAGCCGATATCCATCACGCGCTTTCCTCTCAGGTCCAGCCCGTCCAGAACGCGCGCAACTTCCTCCGGGCCGCCGGGCGACATGTAGCCCTCGCCCCAGATTTCCTCCAGAAACGCGGCGAATTGATCGTCGTAATGCTCTTCTGAGGCGCTCATGTGCAAGTCTCCTGCGGATGTCGCGAAAGCGTAGCAAGCGATCCGTGCCGGGGCAACGGCCTGCCTTGCGCCAACTGGTCGAACGGGGGCGCTGCATACCCTGAGCGCAGCAAAAAGGCGCCGCTGCCGGGGCAGGGCGCCTTTTGACGGTTCAGAGTGTCGGCTGGATCAGGCCTTGGCGGGTTGCTGGTTGCCACCGCCGCCGGCCTGTTGGCCACCACCGGCCGGTGCCTGTGCCGGTGCCTGCGGTTTCTGACCACCCTTGGCGCCCGCATTGAGCGGATCGTCCTGGCGCTGTACCGAGCCCTCGAAATGGGCACCGGATTCGATGGCGATGGTCTTGTGGATGATGTCCCCCTCGACGCGCGCGGTCGATGTCAGGCGCACCTTGAGGCCGCGCACGCGGCCCACGATGCGGCCATTGATCACCACGTCGTCGGCGATCACTTCGCCCTTGATGGTGGCGCCTTCGCCGATGGTCAGCAGGTGGGCGCGGATGTCGCCCTCGACCGTGCCTTCGACCTGGATGTCGCCGGTTGTCTTGAGATTGCCGGTCACGTGCAGGTCAGAGGACAGGATCGATGCCGGCGGTTTTGCCTTGGGGGCGGTTGCCTTGAATTCCGCGCCACCGGTGTCCGATTGGGATTTGTCCGCTGCCGGGGCAGCGGGCATTTGCGGTTTGGCCGCGCTGTCTGCCTTCGGGGCGGGATCGTTGATTTTGCTCTTAGAAAACATTGTTAGCAGCCTTGATGTAGATCATGGGGTTGACGGCCTTGCCACCAACACGAACCTCGTAGTGTAGATGCGTGCCGGTCGAACGTCCAGTGCTTCCCATAGCAGCAATCTTCTGTCCGCGCGAGACTCTTTGGCCTTTCTTCACGAACAATTTGGAGTTGTGGGCATAGCGCGTTTCGATTCCGAATTCATGCTGGATCTTGACCAGCCGGCCATAGCCCGACAGCCAGCCGGCATGGGTCACGACACCGTCCGCCGTCGAATAGATCGGCGTGCCGTGCGGGGCTGCGAAATCGGTGCCGCTGTGCATCCGGCCCCACCGCATGCCAAAGCCCGAGGTGTAGCGGAACGAGCTTTTGACCGGCATCGCGAACGGGGCCTTCTGCGCGGCGATCCGGTAAAGGTTCAGCTTGTCCATCTGGCCCAGAATGCGATTGGCGCGCAGCGCGTCGGGCGAGGGCTCTTCACCACGGGTCGAAAAGCTGAGCGGCATCAACGGGCCGCCCTGGCCGGAATACCCGCGCTTGACTGTATTGAGCAGGTCATCGGTGTTCATGCCGGCCGCGCGGAACATCTTGTCCAGCGGTTCGACCGAAATGCTCATCGCCTCTTCGAGTTGGCGGAAGATTTGGTCGTTCTGATCCTGCATCAGCTGGATCTGTGTGGCCATTTCATCGGCCTGAATCAGCGCGTCCTGCGCGTTCTGATGGATCTCGTCGCGTTCCTTGGCGGTTTCGGAAAGCGCGACCGTCAGGAAATCGACCATGCCCTGGTCCTGACCGTTCCC
>JANSYB010000297.1 GCA_024742655.1 Paracoccaceae bacterium
GCAGCGGTCGTGCTGATCCTGCTTTTCGTTTATGTCCGTCGTCAAATGGGAGGGGAATGACATGGTTGTTCTGAACAAGATTTACACGAAAACCGGGGATTTCGGCGAGACCGCGCTTGGCAACGGCGCGCGCGTGGCCAAACATTCCATGCGTGTGACGGCCTATGGCACCGTCGACGAGGTGAACGCGACCGTCGGGCTGGCCCGCCTGCATGCCTCTGACGAAACCGACGAGGCGCTGTCGCGCATCCAGAACGACCTTTTTGACCTGGGCGCTGACCTGTGCCGGCCGGACATGGAAAAGGATGCCGAGGCGGAGTATTCCCCCCTGCGCATGACCGACAATCAGGTGGCCCGTCTCGAGGCCGAGATCGACGTGATGAACGCGGTGCTTGAGCCGCTTCGCAGCTTCATCCTGCCCGGTGGCTCGGACCTGGCCGCCTATCTGCACCTGTGCCGCACCGTGTCGCGCCGCGCTGAACGCCTGTCGGTGGAACTGGCCACGATGGAAAGCGTGAACCCGGCGGCGGTGAAATACCTCAACCGCCTCAGCGACTGGTTCTTCGTCGCCGCCCGCATGGCCAACAACGCCGGCAAGGACGACGTGCTCTGGGTTCCGGGCGCGAACCGCTGACAGGATCAGCGGCGGGGCGTCCAGTGGACGGCCCGGCAACCGGAAGGGCGAAGCGCCGGGCCCAAGTCCGGACGCAGCCCGCTGAAATCACTGGAGCGGCAGGGCGAAATATGACACTGTCTGAGCAAGCCGTCCGGTCAACAGGACGGACGAGCAGTAAGGACAGACACCATGACCCTGCCCACCATCGCCATGTTCTGGGACGGCCCGCCGCCCGGCCTGATCGAACGCCTTTGCATCACGTCATTTCTTGAAATCGGACACCCGGTGGTGGTGTTTTCTTACAAGGGTCTGGAGGGGCTGCCCGACGGCGCCGAGGCCGCACCGGCCACCGACATCCTGCCCGACCCGGACAACATCGTGCGCCACGAACGCACCGGCAGCCCGGCCATACACGCCGACAAGTTCCGCTATCACCTTCTGACCACGCATCCCGGGATCATCTGGGCAGATACGGATATCTACTGCCTCAAACCGTTCGAACCGAAAGACGGCTATCTCTTTGGTCTGGAAACGGAAAAAGTCGTCTGCAACGCGGTGATGGCCCTGCCGCCCAGCTCTCAGACCCTGACCGATCTGATCGACTTCTGCGAGGACGAATACGCCATTCCGCCCTGGATGATGCCCCGTCACAAGCAGGAAATGCGCGAACGCGCCGAGGCGGGCGACCCGATGCATGTCTCGGAAATGCCGTGGGGCGCGTGGGGGCCCAAGGCGCTGACCCATTACCTGCAGAAAAACGATGAATTCCAGCATGCCCTTCCGGAACATGTGCTATACCCCGTGCCCTTTCAGGATCGCCGGGTGTTCTGCCGGCCGGCCCGGCGCACGTGGAAGGTTGTAAAGGATGACACGATCGCACTGCATTTCTATGGGCGTCGCCTGCGGGATCATCTGCAGAACAAGTATGACGGCATCCCGCCCGAGGACTCGCTTCTGGGGGAACTGACGCAGAAGCACGGCATTCATGCCTGACGCGCGCAATTGCCCGCGCCAGCAGCGGAAACGCGACGTCGCAAGACGCAAACGTGACGATTTTACGCTGTTTCCGCGCTAAACACTTCTATATCTAATCGTCCGAGAACTTCGGAAGAGTCGTGCGCGGCTCTAGTCAATTTGAGGGAGACCATGCCGATGAAGGTGCTCGTACCTGTCAAACGCGTGATCGACTACAACGTGAAGGTCCGCGTGAAGGCGGACGGATCGGGTGTCGATCTTGCCAACGTGAAGATGTCGATGAACCCGTTCGACGAGATCGCCGTCGAAGAGGCCATTCGCCTCAAGGAGGCCGGCAAGGCCGATGAGGTTGTCGCCGTGTCGATCGGCGTCAAGCAGAGCCAGGAAACCCTGCGCACGGCACTCGCCATGGGCGCCGACCGCGCCATCCTGGTCGTGGCCGCCGACGACGTGCACACCGATATCGAGCCGCTGGCCGTCGCCAAGATCCTCGCCAAGGTCGTCGAGGAAGAGCAGCCCGGCCTCGTCATCGCCGGCAAGCAGGCGATCGACAATGACATGAACGCCACCGGCCAGATGCTGTCGGCCCTGCTGGGCTGGTCGCAGGGCACCTTTGCCTCGGGTCTGGACATCGACGGCGACAGCGCCGTGGTCACCCGCGAAGTGGATGGCGGCCTGCAGACCATCAAGGTCAAAATGCCGGCCATCGTCACCGTCGACCTGCGCCTGAACGAGCCGCGTTATGCCTCGCTGCCGAACATCATGAAGGCCAAGAAAAAGCCGCTGGACGAGAAAACCGCCGCCGATTACGGCGTCGACGTCACGCCGCGCCTGGAGATCGTCAAGACGGACGAGCCCGAGGCCCGCAAGGCCGGTGAAATGGTGGGCTCTGTCGATGAGCTCGTGTCGAAACTCAAGGAAGCGGGGGCCGTATGATGTCTGTTCTTCTTCTTGCCGAAGTCACCGATGGCGAACTGGCGCTGGACGCCACCGCCAAGGCCGTCACCGCCGCCAGGCAGATCGGCGACGTGACCGTCCTGTGCGCCGGCGCCTCTGCCGCCGCCGCTGGTGAAGCCGCCGCCAAGATCGACGGCGTGTCCAAGGTCCTCGTGGCCGAAGACGCCTCGCTGGGCCACCGCCTGGCGGAACCGACCGCGGCCCTGATCGTGTCGCTGGCCGGCGATTACAGCCACATCGTGGCCCCCGCCACCACCGACGCCAAGAACGTGCTGCCCCGCGTGGCGGCCCTTCTGGACGTGATGGTGATCTCGGATGCCTCGGGCGTGGTCGATGCCGACACGTTCGAACGCCCGATCTATGCCGGCAACGCCATCCAGACCGTCAAATCGTCGGATGCCAAGAAGGTCATCTCCTTCCGCACGTCGACCTTCGACGCGGCGGGCGAAGGCGGCTCTGCCAGCGTCGAAACCATCTCTGCGACCGACAATCCCGGCCTCAGCGAATGGGTCGAGGACAAGGTGGCCGAATCCGACCGTCCCGAACTGACCTCGGCCGGTGTCGTCGTCTCGGGCGGCCGCGGCGTGGGCTCCGAAGAGGACTTCGCCCTGATCGAAACGCTGGCCGACAAGCTGGGGGCCGCCGTCGGCGCCTCGCGCGCGGCGGTCGACTCGGGCTTTGCGCCCAATGACTGGCAGGTCGGCCAGACCGGCAAGGTCGTGGCCCCGGATCTCTATATCGCGGTCGGCATCTCCGGCGCGATCCAGCACCTGGCCGGCATGAAGGACTCCAAGGTCATCGTCGCGATCAACAAGGACGAAGAGGCCCCGATCTTCCAGGTGGCCGATTACGGCCTGGTCGCAGACCTGTTCCAGGCCGTGCCCGAACTGACCGAAAAACTGGGCTGACGCGGGCCCGACATTCCGGAAAAGGCCCGCCAGCGCGCGGGCCTTTTTCATTGCGGCAGGCGGTGTAGGCGGCAGGATTTATGGCCGCCGGGGCCTTGCCGCCGCCGCCCGGCCGGGCCTATGGTGAGCGCAACCAAGCGGAGGAACACGCGAATGGAGATTCGCAAGGTCGGCGTCGTGGGCGCAGGACAGATGGGCAACGGGATCGCGCATGTCATGGCGGGCGCGGGCTATGACGTGCTGCTCAACGACATCAGCCAGGAGGCGCTCGACAAGGGGATTGCCACGATCCGCGGCAACATGGAACGCCAGGTCGGGCGGGGCAAGTTGTCGGAGGCCGACATGGACGCCGCGCTGGCCCGGATCACCCCGGTTCTGAAACTGAGCGACCTGGGACAGACCGACCTCGTGATCGAATCGGCAACCGAGCGCGAGACGGTAAAACAGGCGATCTTCGAGGATCTCGTGCCGCATCTGCAGCCGCACACGATCCTGACGTCGAACACGTCCTCGATCTCGATCACGCGCCTGGCCAGCCGCACCGACCGGCCCGAGAAATTTATGGGTTTTCACTTCATGAACCCGGTGCCCGTGATGCAGCTGGTCGAATTGATCCGCGGCATCGCGACGGACAAACCGACCTATGACAGCTGTCTGGCCGTGGTCGAAAACCTTGGCAAGACAGCCGCCAGTTCCGAGGACTTTCCCGCCTTCATCGTGAACCGCATCCTGATGCCCATGATCAACGAGGCCGTCTACACGCTCTATGAGGGCGTCGGTAACGTGACTTCGATCGACACGTCGATGAAACTGGGCACCAACCACCCGATGGGGCCGCTGGAACTGGCGGATTTCATCGGCCTCGACACCTGCCTGGCCATCATGAACGTGCTGCATGACGGGCTGGCGGATACCAAGTACCGGCCCTGCCCACTTTTGACGAAATATGTCGAGGCCGGCTGGCTCGGGCGCAAGACCGGACGCGGATTTTATGATTACCGCGGCGACGAACCTGTGCC
>JANSYB010000353.1 GCA_024742655.1 Paracoccaceae bacterium
ACAGGTGCTTTTCGGCATCGACCTCGACATCGGCGAGGGCGAGGTCGTCACCCTTCTGGGTCGTAACGGCATGGGCAAGACCACCACAGTGCGCGCCATCATGGGGCTGATATCGCCGTGGTCGGGCGAGGTTGTGTTCGACGGGCGTGACTATGCCGGGCTGCCGCCCTATCGTATCGGCCGGGCCGGTGTGGGCCTGGTGCCCGAGGGGCGACAGGTCTTTCCCACCCTGACGGTCGAGGAAAACCTGCTGGCCGCCGCACGGGCACCGCAAGGGCGCAAACGGTGGGACCTGGCGGAGGTGTTCGGGTTCTTTCCGCGCCTCAAGGAGCGTCGCGGGCATTTGGGCGCGCAGTTGTCGGGGGGTGAACAGCAGATGGTCGCCATCGCCCGCGCGCTTATGACCAACCCGCGCCTTCTGATCCTGGACGAGGCGACCGAGGGGCTGGCGCCGCTCATTCGTGCGGAAATCTGGGATCGGCTGGCCACCCTCAAGGCTGAGGGCGAGGCGATCCTTCTGATCGACAAGAACGTGGGCGCCCTGGCCAGCCTGGCGGATCGGCATTACGTTATCGAAAAAGGTGAGGTCGTCACGACCGTGACCGCCTCGAACACCGGCGATGGGACAACCGCTACGCTGGAACGGCATTTGCATCTATAAAGTCATCGGTCATCAGGGAGGACCCAAACCATGACCCTTACCCCCGGAATCACACCATCCACCGACGGGCTTGACGGCGTCGCCTGGAACGTCGTCGGCCATACATATACGCCAAAACTTCTTTCCGAGACTGCGTTCCTGTGGCACGCGGTCATTCCGGCCGACACCTTCGTGCCGCCGCATATCCACCCGCTTCAGGACGAATGGATCTACATGCTCGAGGGCGAGCTGGAGATCGAGTTCGGCGAGGAAAAGCACGTGGCCGGCCCCGGCGACATGGTACGGATGCCGATGGGCGTGGCGCATGGCATCTTCAACCGCTCGGGTGAAACAGCCAGCTGCACCTTCGGTGTGGCCCCTTCGGGTAAGCTGTTCGATCTCTTCGGTAAGTTGCACAACGTCACCGACCCCGCGGAACTGGTCCGCATCTCGGCCGAGCATGACGTGAACTTCCTGCCGCCTCCGGGCGAGGGCTGATCAGGTCCCGGGTGAGGCGAAGCCGGCCAGGCTTTCGTAATCACCCACGATGGCGCGCAGTTCCTCTGCCGTGGCGATGTCATGCACATCGGCGTACCCGTCGGGCGCGCGCTCTTCCACAAAGTCAATCACCCGCTCCGGCCCACCGGAGCGGTTCGCCTCGACGATCGCCGCCGTGGCGGGGCGGCGGGCATCATCATAGGCGGCCAGCGCGGCAACCGGGTCGCCACCTTCAGCCAACCGGTCGGCCAGATCACGGGCATCGAGGATCGCCTGGCTCGCCCCGTTCGATCCGACTGGATACATCGGATGCGCCGCATCGCCCAGCAACGTCACCCGGCCATGCGACCAGCGCGGCAACCCGTCCCGGTCACACATCGGGTAGACGAAAATCTCGTCGGTGGCGCGGATCAACGCGCGAATATCCAGTTCCGGCACCGACAGCTGGCCTTCGTCCGCCATCTTCAGCGCCTCCTCTGCCGGGGCCATGCGCGACCAGTCCTCGCGCGAGGGCAACGGCGTGTCTGCATCGCCCAACCTCGCGCAGACGACCCAGTTGGTCAGCGCCTCACCGGGGCGGTCGGCATCATGTGCAATCGGGTAGAGCACCAGCTTGTGCCGCATCCCGCCCGCCACGATCATGCTGGCCCCGTCGAGGAACTGCGGCCACCACGTCGCCCCGCGCCACATCAGTATGCCGTTCCACGACGGCGGGCCCTGATCGGGATAGAACATGGATCGCACGGCCGAATGGATGCCATCCGCCCCCACCAGCACATTACCGGTCTCGGTGAACTGCTCGCCTCGCCGGTTTTCGAACACGGCCGTCACACCGGTGCCCGTGTCGTCAAAGGACACCAGACGACGGTCGGTCTGCACACTGTCCGGTCCAAGCCGGTCAAGCACGGCGTCATGGATCACCCTTTGCAGCCGCCCGCGATGGATCGAGAATTGCGGAGACGGCAGGCCCGACCACGTCCCGCGCGGCTGCGCAACGATATCCAGGCCCTGACCGGTCTTGTAGATCAGGCGACGCGTCCGGATCGCCACGCGGTCAAGCTCGGGGAGCAGGCCAAGCTGTTCCAGTTCGGCAATCGCATGTGGCAGCGTGTTGATCCCAACACCCAGTTCGCGCACCTCGGTTGACTGTTCGAACACCTGCACATCAATTCCGCGCGCGTTCAGCATCAAGGCCAGCGTCAGCCCGCCGACCCCGCCACCTGCGATAAGAACCTTCATTGTCGCCCCCCTTGCCCGCCTCAAGCATCTCCGTGAGTTAACATCAGCCTTCCGGGCTCTTCAATTGCCATCGCACGCGCCAACGGACCGTTTCGCGTTAAGGGCTCCTTAATTCCGGTGGCTGCGGAAAGGTTTTGTTTACTTTGGTGCTCTTAACCTGTGTTGGCGCGACGCATTGGTAACGATCACCTACGGGCCTTTAACCACAATGAACACAGACAAGGCGCAGCACGACATGCCGCCACGCAGCGCCCGATACGTCGGTCTGTTGCTTTGCGCCGTCATTGTGGGGGCCGCGGTCGATCAGCTACCAAGGGTACGGCCCCTGGCCCAGGGGGTATTGTCCCCGATTGGCATGGGCGGATACCTTCTTTTGTCCATGGCGCTGATCTGGCAACCGGTGAATACCGGTATTCTCTATTCTGTCCGACTGGCCCAGATCGGGGTGATCGGCCTTGCATTGAAAGAGGTGATCAGTGCAGCAATGCGCTTCGGGCTTAACGGCCTCGGCGTACACGACACCGGGTTTCGCGGTGTCTTCATCGATCCCAGGGGTCTGGAACACGCGATTGCGACACTGGCACTGGTCGCATTGCACGGGGCCCTTCTCGCCCGCTCATTGCGCCGTGACGCGAATACGATGCTGACCTTCCTGTGCTGGGGATTTGCCATTCTCGCCCTGTATCACCTGACCTTCGGCATCCTTCTCGATGGCAGCGATCCATCCTATGCCCCGACAATCGCGCTATGGCTTGGAACCATCGGCATAACCCTGCGTGCCCGGAATACGGGCTTGTTTTCATCGCTTTGGACACGGGACGAGGCCGGGCGCCTGCTGCGTGTGCTTTTGCTAGCCGTACTGCTTTGCCCTCTGGGGCTTGGCCTTCTGTTTGCCATGAAGGTGAACCTGATGGTGCAATACACGCTGGAACTCGAACTGGTTTTCGGGTCCATGGCGTGCCTGCTTGTCCCGCTGATCGTCTGGCTTGGCAAGGTCCTGCAGGACCGGCAGGCGCTCTTGCTGCGGCTGGCACATGTCGATCCGCTGACCGGTGCATTGAACCGGACGGGCCTCGAGGCGCGGTTGGGCGAAGGGCACAAGGGGCTCCTCCTGTTCGATCTCGATCACTTTAAGCGGCTGAACGATACGTATGGTCACGCCGAGGGGGACCGGGTTCTGCAAGAGGTTGCGCATGGCGTATCGCGCAGCCTGAGTGAGGCCGATATTCTGGCCCGATGGGGCGGTGAGGAATTTCTGATCCTGACCCGTGATGGCACGCCCGCCGCGCTTGGCGCATTGGCTGAAAGAACCCTGACGACCGTCGAGGCCCTGCCACCCCTGCGCCAAAACGACATGACGCACAATCTCACGATTTCCGTCGGCTATGGCCGACTGGATCAGGAAGCCCACGATTTCACGGAACGGCTGGCCAGGGTTGACCGCGCCCTCTATGCCGCCAAATCCCTTGGCCGCAACCGGGCTGTCTGCGCAGACGAGCCTGAACCAGAGGTGCCCTTCAACCCCGAATTGCTGAAGCTTTGCGAACGCTGCGATCGTTTCGGG
>JANSYB010000324.1 GCA_024742655.1 Paracoccaceae bacterium
CTGCAGATGATGGCGAACTGGAACACCGATGCGCTCTGGCACCATATGCCGCAGATCACCGCGCCCTGCCTGCTGATCACCGGGGATCGCGACAAGGCCGTGTCACCCGAGGTGTCCGACCGCGCCGCCGCCCATCTGCCCAAGGCGCGTGTGCTGCATCTGCCGGAACTTGGCCACCTGGCCCATGAAGAAGATCCCGAGACGCTCAGCCGACTGATCCTGGATCATGCGGCTGCCTGACGGGTTCTGACAAAACAGTCCCGCGCGCTCCGATCAGACCTTGATCCCGTATTCTTCCTGGCGTTTGCGGCTGTAGCCCTGGGTCATACGGTCCGCGATCATCGCGAGGATCGCCATCCCGATTCCGGCAATCATGCCGATCCCGAAATCGCCGTCGCTCAGCCCGATATAGACCCGCTGACCCAGCCCATTGGTGCCCACCAGTGCCGCGATCACCAGCATGGCGATGCCGAACATGATCGTCTGGTTCAGCCCCAGCATCATCTGCGGCATGGCCAGAGGCAGGCGCACCCGCCACAGCAATTGCCACCGGGTGGAACCACAGGCCTTGGCCGCCTCGACCACCTCCGGCGACACGCTGCGCAGCCCATGTTCGGCATAGCGGATCGAGGGGACGATCGCATAGGCCATCACCGCCAGCAGTGCGGTGAAATCCCCCAGCTTGAAGATCATCACGAAGGGGATCAGGATCACGAAAAGCGGCATGGTCTGAAGCGTATCGTTGATCGGGCGCAGAATGGCCGACACGGTCTCGTTCTCCGAGGCGATGATGCCCAGCGTCGTGCCGATGGCAAAGGACAGCACAACCGCGATCCCGCACAGGTATAGCGACAGCATGGTCTGCGGCCAGACCCCGACCAGCAGCAGGAAGCCAAGCCCGGCCGCCGTGCCGATCGCAAGCCGCCGCCCGCCCGTCTGCCAGGCCAGCAGGACCAGCACCGCCATCACCGACGGCCACGGCAGGCGCGTGAGGCCGAAGTAAAGCAGGATCGCCAGGCCCGCGACGAGGATCGCCCCGCTGATCCGGCCGCGCCACAGCAGGTACCCCGCCAGGGCCGTCACCGCCACGGCATAACCGATCTTGATCGGCGTGGTCAGTTCGAACCCCCAGGAAAACGGGCTGATCGTTTGCTCGAACCCCATCTTGACCGGCAGCATGATGTAAAAGAACGCCATCGTCTTGATCGTGTTGATCGCACCGGCATATTCGACCAGCACATAGGTCAGCCCGTCATTCAGGTACTGCGCCGGGTAGAACTCCCAGTCGCGCGGATAATCCTTGAGGAACGGAAAGACCGGCACCAGCGCCAGAACGATCACGCAAAGCGCGGCCGCCGCAATCCAGTAGCGATAGCGCTCGAGCGCGCCCTGTTCTTCGCCCGCATCGGGCTGGCGGGACTGTGCCGCGCGGCTGGTCAGCCGGTCCATGACCATCGCCATCAGCGCGATCACGATGCCGGCCAGAATGGATTCACCGAACTGCGCCTTGCGCATTGTCGACAGCACCTCCCAGCCGATATCGGCGGTGCCGCCGATGATCGAGGCGATGATCACCATGGAAAACGCGGCCATCATCGTCTGGTTGATGCCCAGCAGGATCTGGCGCAACGCGCTCGGCACGCGCACGCGCCAGAACATCTGCGACACGGTGGCGCCCGCCATCATGCCCGCCTCTACGACCTCGGGATTGACGCGGCGCAGGCCCAGCGTGGTGTTGCGCACCATGGGCGGCACCGCATAGAGGATCGAGGCGATCAGGCCGACCACCGGCCCGAACCCAAAAAGCAGCAGGATCGGCAGCAGGTAGGCGAAAACCGGGATCGTCTGCAAAACGTCCATCGTCGGCGAGATGATCCGGTCGGCGCGTTCCGAATAGAATGCCGCCGTGCCCACGCCGAAGCCGATCATCACCGCCAGCGGCACCGACACCATCACCAGCGCCAGCGAATTCATAGACTCCGGCCAGTAGCCGATCATGACCATGTAGAACATGGCAAAGAAGGTGAACACCGCCAGTTTCCAGCCCGATACCGCGTAAGAGGCCAGCACCAGAAGGCCGATCGTCATCGCCCAGGGCACCCATTGCAGCAAGTCGCGCACCCAGCTCATCGGGTGATCCATCATCTTGGAAAAGGCGCGGAAGAACGGCCCGACAGAGGCCACGAGACCATCCATCATGCTGTTAAGCCAGCCGGTCAGCGGCACCACCCACGTCTCGGGGAACACCATCACCCAATCCAGGCTGTCGCGAAAGCCGAGCAAGGCCAGCGTCAGCCCCAGAAGTGCGAACCACGTCCAGTGCACACGGGTTGTCTGCGGGCCACCCCTCATTGCGCGACCTCCGCCTGCGTCTTTTCGTGACCGGCATACTGGGCGAGGGCCGAGATGACACTTTGCGCGGTCACCACGCCGGTGACCTTGCCGTCCTGTTCCACCTCGAGCCCCTCTGGATGCGCGGCCAGCATCGGCAACAGCGCCTCGACCGGCATGCGGCCGGGCACGCGCGTGCGGCAATCGCCCGGACCGGCGTCCGGGTCCACGACCTCGCCCGCCGTCAGTACCCGCACCAGCGGGACGTCATTGGTGAATTCGGCCACGTAATCATCCGCAGGATTGGTGATCAGTTCCGCCGGGGTGCCGGTCTGGACCACCTGACCGCCGCGCATGATCATCATGCGGTCGGCCACGCGCAGCGCCTCGAGAAAATCATGGGTGATGAATACGATGGATTTGTGCAGATCGTTCTGGATGCGCAGAAATTCATCCTGCATCTGGCGCCGGATCAACGGATCGAGGGCCGAGAACGGCTCATCCAGCAGCCACAGGTCAGGGTCCACGGCCAGCGACCGGGCAATGCCGACACGCTGCTGTTGTCCGCCGGACAATTGACGGGGGTAGCTGCTTTCGCGTCCCTTCAGGCCGACAAGGTCGATCACGTTGCCCACCCGTTCGCGCATCTCATCGGGCGCGCAGCCCTGAAGGCTCAGCGGAAAGGCGATATTTTCATAAACCGAAAGATGCGGCATGAGACCGAAATTCTGGAACACCATCCCGATGTTGTGCCGCCGGATCTGGATCATTTCCTTGTCGGTCTTGGCCAGCAGGTCGTCGCCATCCAGCACGACCTCGCCATGGGTCGGCTCCACCAGACGCGACAGGCAGCGCACCACGGTCGACTTGCCCGATCCGGACAATCCCATGATCACGAAGATCTCGCCCACCTTGACGTCGAAACTGACATTCGCAGCCGCCGGGATGGCACCATCATCGCGGATCTGCTGCACAAGGCCCGCAGGGTCCTGACTGGCCATGTCGGACTTGAAATATTGCTCGGGCTGATGCCCGTAGACTTTCCAGATGTTTCGACAGGACAGACGAATATCCGGGCCATCAGTGGCTATATCGTTCATGTGGGAACGCGCCTTCTGTTGCGCAAAAGGGCAAGGGCCGGGATGATCCCGCCCCTTGCCGTCATCCGGGACAAGCTTACTGCTTGGCGGCCATGCCGGCCTCGACCCAAGGGGTCCAGGTGGCTTCGTTGGCGTCGATCCACTCGGCGACCACCTCTTCGATGTCACGGCCCTTCTGATCGATTTCCAGCATCAGCACGTTCTGCGTGTCGTTGTCGATCGACATCGCCTCGTAGACCGCATACGCGCCGGGATAGTTTTCCTTGAAGCTCTTGTTGACGATCTTGTCGATGCTGGCCTGCTGGAAGCCGCAGGCATTGCCCTTGGACTGGCCCGATTCCTCGACGCATTCGCCATCGGCCGGATCCCACGCGACCCAGTTCATGTCCATTTCGGCAAAGAGCCAGTGGGGCTGCCAGAACATCATCAGCATCGGGTCACCGGTCGCGACGGCGGACTTGGCCTCGGCGATCATCGCGCCCTCAGATCCACCCGCAACGGGCTCGAACGGAATGTCGATCTGCGCAACCACATCCTTGGACCGCGTGCCCCAGTCCGCCGGATAGGTGATCAGGCGGCCCTTGGGAAAGGTGTCTGCGGCGGCAAAGGCCTGCGCGCAGTCATACAGCGCCTCGTAGCTGGGCAGGCCGGGGCATTTCTCTTCCATGTAGGGGGGATAAATCCAGCCTTCCTGCGGCTGCAGGCCCAGTTCGCCCACCACGATGATATCGCCCGATTCCACCGCCTTGGGATAGATTTCACCCACGTTGTTGGTCCAGACCTCGGGCTGCAGGTGCAGGTCACCCGTCGAGATGGCGGCGA
>JANSYB010000427.1 GCA_024742655.1 Paracoccaceae bacterium
CCGCGCTGGCGGGCCGGCATCGAATTGCAGGTCAATCAGCATTTCGGAAAGAACGACCATCAGGAAATCGTCGCTCCGCTGACGATAAGGTACAGCCCCGACCGGCCATGGCCGCGCGCCATCGACAGCTTTGCCTTCGGCCTGGGACTGTCCCATGCGACCAGCACCCCGAACACCGAAATCGCGCGGCGCGGCAACTCGCAAAGAACCCTTGTCTATTTTTCGCTGGAAACCGCGTTCGCGGTGGGTGATCGGGATTCCACCCTGTTTCTCAGGCTGCACCATCGCTCGGACGCCTATGGGCTCATGGCGACCGATTCCGGCTCCAACGCATTCGCATTGGGGTTTCGCAAATCGTTCTGAGGCCGGAACGCGCCCGGCAGGGATCACGCCGCCTCGTGGGCCAGGATTGCCGCCTCTGACGTGTTGAGGTTGCGCCGTGCGAACCCGCCATAGGCTTGCGGCTCGAATTCCAGATGCGGGTTGTATTGCAGCAGCCGCTTGCGGTCCTGTTCATCCAGCGCGGACAAGGCTGCGCTTGCGGGATGAAAGCTTTCGGTTTCCACGCCGTTGGCCCACAGAACCTGATGGCTTGGCAGCAACAGGTGCACGTAGGTCACTTCGCGCACGGCCAGATCGACACAGACAGTGCCCCCGTTGATCAGATCCTTTGCCGAGACCAGAACCTCCGGCGTATTGAACAGCGCCTGCGCAACATCGCCCTTGATCAGCATGCGGTGCTCGGGACTGACCAGCAGTTCCTCGTCCGGGCGCTCGATACCCAGCGCGCCTGCACGAATACGGACCGGTCGCAGATGCGGCATCGCGAAAAGCCGCGCGCCGCTCATCCGGCGGCTGCCGATCCACTGGATTTCCTCGGCGCCGTTGTCCTTGGTCTGCACATACTCACCTTCGCGCAGTTCCTCGACAAGACGTGGCCCATCGGGCGTTTCGATCCGCGTGCCCGGCGTGAAACAGATCACGCCACCGGTCTCTATGCCGGTGGTTGTCGTGCGCTGACCGGCCAGTGAGTGATGCACGATCCACATTTCCGTGTCACGCGGCGGAATTTCATCGAGGAACATCAACAGCGGCGGCGCGCTGTTGCCCACCTCGATCACCGTCACGGTGTAGCTTTGCACCCCGTTGGTGACCACGAAACCGCCATCCATGAGCGGCCCGCTGACATCCACGTTTTCGATATCCGTCGTATTGGTGCGCGCGGCCTTGACCAGCCGTCGCACCAGCTTTGCCGCACATTTGCGGCTGGTTGCGTTCTCTTCCGTCCGCTCGAGGCGCAGTAACTCACTCGGCCCATCCACCCGCACAACGTCCCCGCGCCAGGACCACGAGGCCCCGACTGTAAGAGACTGAACAGGGGCGGCGTCCAAACCGTCCACTTCCGTCTGCGACCAGGAGATGACGAACGCGCCACGAAAGCCCGTTCCCATTGCCCGTATGCCTGCCTTTTATTTTTTTATTAACGGCAGGTTAACAAAAGCGAATCACCCTGGGAAGCCCCCGATTCTATTTTTGCTCAGAATTTGAGTTTGAGTCGCACGGAGCCCACGATCTGACTTTCGCGCTGCGCCTTGAATTCCTTATCCAGCCAGGTCAGCCCGTAAAACAGGCTGCCACCCTTGGCGCCCTGCCAGTTGACACCTGCACGCACCCGGTTGCGCGCATCCGTCAACCGAAAGCCGCGCGCCGAACTCAGCACCTCGCTGCGGTCGACATAGGCGGTATCGACGCCCAGAACGAAACTTGTTCCCACATGCGGCTCTGCAATCGTGGCGTAGCGGTGACCGGTTGCCGGATCCCGGATCATCAGCCCCCCCCTGTCCCAGTTGCCCGATCGTCAGGTCGGCGCCGGCACGGATCATGGTCTCGAACCCCCAACGCGCCTCTACAAAGGGGCGCAATCGCGCGTTTGCACCAAGGCCGAGATCCCTTCCGGCCTCGATGACCAGTGTCGGGTTCACATCGTTCGCAACCTGCGCGTTGCGCACCGGCCGTGAAATGTCGCGCCCGCCAAGAACGTCGTGCACCAACCCCTGGAAATCGTCGAGGCCGGTCATCGGGCCTGTCAAAACGATATCCGCGCCCACCGCGTAATCGATGCCACCGCGCGCAAAATGCGTATGCAGGCCAAGCGACAGAGCCCCGGCAAACGGCCGGTCCCCCGCCGCGGGGCGAGCAAGGTTCTCAGGGCTGAAGATTTCACCGTTGAAGCGCAGTTCGATCACCTCGCCGAACCGGCCTGGAAGGGCCCCGTTCCATCCCGGGCCCCAGACACGGCTGGAGGCCAGCGAACCGCTGCGCCACCGATCATGGGTATCCCCGAGAAGGTCATTGGTCAGAAGCCAGCCGCGCCCCAAGGTTTCTCGACCTTGTGCGGCGGCGGGCGCCGCGAGTGAAATCAGAATACAGAAAATGGCCAGAAGGCGCATCATATCAACCCGTCCCGATACATGTCGCCCCCACGGCACCGATGTCTTACCAGAGCCCGGGCCGGTTTTTCCATAACGGACTGCCAGAATTCATCCGGCGTGGGCTTCAGGCAACATGCGGGCCAAGAGGCGTGTCATTGAGCACCTCGGCCCCGTTCGGGCCAAGCAGGACGGTGTTCGAAACAAAGTAGTTTCCCCGCCCCGTTTCGGTGAACCACGACATGAGGTGAAATGTCATGCCTTCGCACATCTCCAGATCGGAATCGTGACGCAGCCCGGTCACGCGTGGCCCGCCCGTCCAGGACGGGGGAAAGCCGATGCCGACAAGGTAGCCGCAATGGTGACGTCGATATTCCGGCATGCCCGCGGCATCGACCACGGCCTGCCAGCCATCATAGACGTCACGCGCCAGCGCGCCCGGCTTCAACGCCTCCAGCGTGGCGGCAAAGGCGCGCTTGGACAATTCCGCCATCTGTGCATCCTCGTCCGAGATCGACCCGATATTCACCAGACGCCCCATCGGCGCGTTGTAGCGGGCCACGCAGCCCGCGACCTCCAGAAACACCGCCTCGTGATGCGCGCCGTCGCCCCAACTGGTATGTTCCTCGGCCATGCGGTGAAAAGGGCGGATGAATGGGCCGAACCCCGGTGGTGTGCCCCCGGCCCGCGTCATCGCGGACAGGCATTCGGCCGCGACATCGCATTCAAGCGCTCCGTCATGAATGGCCGCGATCGCCGCCTTGCAGCCGGCATCGGCCGCCTTGGCGGCGTGACGGATGAAAACCTGCTCTTCCTCGGATTTTATCAGCCGCAGCGCGTCCACCATGCCGGTGATGTCGACCCAGCGACCCGCTGCAACC
>JANSYB010000670.1 GCA_024742655.1 Paracoccaceae bacterium
GCGCCCGGACACGGCAAGATCGGCATAGGCGCGGGCACGCACCGCCCATCCGCCGCGCGACACGCCAAGCACATCTTCGCGCCGTGCAGATCGCGCGTAGTATTGAAACAGGGCCCCCCGGGAGAGCGAGCGAAGCGGATCACTCCAACTGGCGGTGGCGCGCAGGCTGTCGGTCAGGCGGCCATAATCACCGACATGGATCTGGCTGGGCGGGATTGGCTCAGGGTCGGTTCTGCATTGGTTTTCGGGGGGAAGATAGTTTTCCCCGATCCGCACCACCTCGCCAAGCCCCTGTGCCGATGACGGCCCGCCGCCGATCAAGGCCAACCCGGCCACGAGAGCGGCCGTGCTCAGGCACCGCACAGGTGATCTATTTCTGAAGGCTGATAGAGAGGAGTTGAGCATTGGACGACTCGTAAACGATCAGCATGCGGTTTCGCCCCATCAGGGCGGCGGTCAGAAGGCGCTGCACCCGGTCGACGCCCACATCGCCAAATGTCGCGGTTGGCACGCGCAACCGTATCGTGGCGCCCGCGGGCCGCCCGGCCAAGGAGTCGACAAACCGGGCATTGAACAGGATGTCCGACCGAAAGGGGTTCGGCGCAATCGAAATCGATTCGATATCGGCCAACCCTCGCACCTGATCCGCTTTGGCCACTGTTGAAAACAGCCCGGCGCAGACCAGAAATGAAAAAAACAAAAGGTGGCGCATCGCGGCCTCCAGAAAAATCACTCGTCCGAAAAGTCTTCGAAGTATCACGACACGCTACCATGGTTGATGCCATCGGTCAAAGCTGTCGTTTTAGGAGAGTGGCGCGGACACGCCCGCGCGACACAGGGCGGCGCGCGAAAACCGCGAAAGGCGTGCAAGGAACGGCCTGTGCTCCGCGTTCTGCGAACATACGTGATCGGGGTTTTTCCAGAAACGCTTCAGCGCTTGCCGGGGCGGAGAGGGCGACCATCGGGCAGCGAGATATTGGCCACCTGTTCGGCAATCGGATCATTGGACAGCGGGTGGCGCGTGGCCTCGTAATCGGCCGGGTCACGCATCTTCTGCCATTCGCCGCCGACATAGACCTCCAGCCCGGCAAATGCGGCCTTGTAGCCCATCTTGGGGCTGCCGGGCACCCAGTAGCCCAGGTAGACATGCGGCAGGCCCGCCTCGCGCGCGATGGCCACGTGATCTAGGATCAGGTAGGTGCCAAGCGACGCCTTGGCCCGGTCTGGATCGTAAAAGGAATAGACCATGCTGACGCCGTCATCGAACACGTCGGTCAGGCAGACGGCGACCAGTTCGCCGGTTTCGGTGTCGGTGTATTCCACCACGCGCGTGCGGATCGGGGTTTCCTCGATCATGGCGGCGAATTCGAACGTGTCCATGTCGACCATGCCACCCGCCGCATGCCGATCCTCGAGATAGCGGCGGAACAACGCGTATTGCTCTTCGGTGGCCCAGGGCGAGGTGGCGCGGCGCTCCAGTGTCTCGTTGCGGCGGATGGTCTTGCGCTGACTGCGCGAGGGTTCGAAATCCGCCACGTTGATCCGCGCCGATAGGCAGGCCGAGCAATCGGCGCAGGACGGCCGGTAAAGCACGTTCTGGGATCGGCGAAAGCCCTGTTTCGACAGGGAATCGTTGAGGCGCTGCGCACCTTCCCCCTGCAGGGCGGTGAACAGCTTGCGCTCTGACCTGCCCTCCAGGTAGGGGCAGGGCTGCGGAGCAGTCACATAGAATTGTGGTGCTATCGGAAGTGTATGCCGCATATCTGCCTTGTCGCCGTTTCAGCGGCAACGATAGCAACGATGCCGCCGCGCGCCAAGACTCAATCCCGGCAGGCCA
>JANSYB010000364.1 GCA_024742655.1 Paracoccaceae bacterium
CCCACGGCGGGGGCCACCCATGACAAGGAATTGCCCGTGGGACGGCATCCGTTCCAGCTATATTCGATGGGGACGCCCAACGGGGTGAAGGTCACCGTCATGTTCGAGGAGTTGCTGGCCGCGGGTCATGACGCGGAATACGACGCGTGGCTGATCCAGATCGGAGAGGGCGACCAGTTCGGCAGCGGTTTTGTCGAGATCAATCCCAATTCCAAGATCCCCGCGATGTTGGACCGCTCGGGCCCCGAACCCCTGCGCGTGTTCGAAAGCGGCTCAATCCTGATGCATCTGGCCGAGAAATTCGGGGCCTTCCTGCCGGCCTCGGGGGCGGCACGCACCGAGACGCTCAACTGGCTTTTCTGGCAAATGGGCAGCGCGCCTTACCTGGGTGGCGGTTTCGGGCATTTCTACGCCTATGCGCCCGAGAAATGGCGCTATCCCATTGACCGTTTCGCGATGGAGACCAAGCGGCAACTGGATGTGCTGGACCGGCAATTGGCCGAGCGGCCGTTCATCGCGGGCGAGGCGTACACCATCGCCGACATGGCGATCTGGCCGTGGTACGGAAACCTCGTCCTGGGCCGCCAATATGGCGACTCGGCCACGTTTCTGAGCGTGCACGAGTATGAGCATGTCATGGCCTGGGCGAAAATGATCGACGCCCGCCCGGCGGTGCAGCGCGGGCGCATGGTCAACCGCACCTCGGGCGCGCCGCATGAACAGTTGCGAGAGCGCCATGATGCGTCGGATTTCGACACCCGTACGCAGGACAAGATCGGCGATACGGCCTGAGCAGGGCAGAATATTCTGCGAATATTCTGATCCGAAAATTCGTAGAATTTTCGGGGCCGCGTGGGCCGGCGCGTGACACAATCGCCTTTCGCCGGGGCCCGGGATCGGGCAGGGTGGTTGAAAAGGAGGCCTGATGCCCGACAGAACCCTGCTTCTTGCCGTCTTGATCGATGCGGACAATGTCCCGGCCAAATATGCCGAGGCCATTCTCAAGGAAGTCACGTCTTACGGAGAGCCGGGCCTGCGCCGGGTCTATGGTGACTGGTCCAGCCAGCAGCTTGCCGGCTGGACGAAGACGGCTCAGAAACTTGGCCTTGTCCAGCATCAGCAGACCGCCAACACCAAGGGCAAGAACGCCTCCGATATCGGCCTCGTGATCGACGCGATGGATATCCTGCATGCGGGCCATTTCGACGGCTTCGTCCTGGTTTCGTCGGACAGTGACTTCACCCGGCTGGCCAGCCGTATCCGCGAGCAGGGTCTGACCGTGATCGGCATCGGCGAGGCCAAGGCCCCCGATGCGCTCAAGAACGCGTGTAACCGGTTCGTGGCGATCGAGAACATCTATGAAGACGAGGCCGCGCCTGCACGTGGCCGGACACTCTCCAAGCTCGACAGCAAATCGGTGTCGGCGGCGAAGAAACTGATCTTCGAGGCAATGGAAAAGATCGACCAGGACGGCGACTGGTACCCGCTTGGCCGGATCGGACAGCAGATTCAGGCGGACAAGCCCGATTTCGACACCCGCAGCTATGGCAAGAAAAAGCTGAGCGACCTTGTCCATGAACTCAAGGTCTTCGAGACGAAATCGGGTCCGGGAAACCAGCTTCTCGTGCGCCGCGTCGACTGAGGCGTCCGGGCCTCAGAAAACGCCCATGGCCAGTCCCGCGCCAAGCGCCTGACCCAATTCGCGGCACGGTGCCAGTTGATCGTCACTCAGCGTCTTTTGCGCCAGAATGGCCTCGGTCGTCTGGGCGTGGGTGCAGATGATGATCGGGTCCTGCACCGGCTTGAGCCGCCAGCCCTGCGCGATCCGCGCCATTTGCCGGACGGCGTTTTCCCCGTCCGACCCCGCGCAGACCATCTGGGCGTAAGCGCGCCCCTCGATCCGGCCCAGCACCGGGTAGTAGCAGCGATCGAAGAAATCCTTCATCACGCCGGCGATGGCGGCGAGGTTCTCGGGCGCGCAGAAAATATAGCCGTCGGCGCGCAGCAGATCGTCCGGGCCGGCCTCGGCGGCCGTTTTCAGAACGGTGGGTGTTTCGTCACCCGCGGCCCCTGCCGCGGCCTCCGCCATCTGGCGGCTGCCGCCCGTCGCGGAATGGTAAACGATCAGAAGTTCGGCCACCGGCCCGCCGCCTGCGCCCTAGTTCATCAGCCCGGCAAAGCGCAGGGCGTCATCGACCAGCGCCTTGGTGGGATCGCTGAGACCCGTCAACGGAGAGCGGACCTCTTCGCTGCACAGGCCAAGGCGCGACATGGCATATTTCGCCCCCACCAGCCCCGGCTCGGTGAAAATGGCCTGATGCAGGGGCATCAGTCGGTCCTGCAACTCCAGCGCCTTGGCATAGTCACCGGCGAGCGTGGCGTTCTGCACCTCGGCCACCAGCTTCGGGGCCACGTTGCCGGTCACCGTGATGACACCGACACCGCCCTGCGCGTTGAAGCCGTGCGCGGTCGCATCCTCGCCCGAGATCTGGGCGAAATCCTTGCCGCAGGTGATGCGCTGCTGGCTGACGCGGGCCAGATCGCCGGTGGCGTCCTTGACGCCCACGATCCGCGGAAGTTTTGCCAGTTCGCCCATGGTTTCGGGCGTCATGTCCACCACGGACCGGCCGGGTATGTTGTAGATGATGATCGGCAATTCGCAGCAATCATGCAGCGCGGTGAAATGCGCGATCAGGCCGCGCTGAGTGGGCTTGTTGTAATAGGGGGTCACGACAAGTGCGGCATCGGCGCCGACCTTTTCGGCGTGCTGCATGAAGCGGATCGATTCCAACGTGTTGTTGCTGCCCGCGCCGGCGATGACCGGGATGCGGCCCGCGGCGGCGCGCACGACTTCCTCGACCACGGTTTCGTGTTCTTCGTGGGTCAGGGTGGGGCTTTCGCCGGTGGTGCCAACGGGGACAAGGCCGTGGCTGCCTTCACCGATATGCCATTCGACAAGTTTCTTGAGCGTATCCAGATCCAGTTCGCCGTTCTTGAACGGCGTAACCAGGGCAGGAAAAGATCCTTTGAACATGATACGCTCCTTTTCATCTCTTTCAGTCGGGCCCGACCACCGGACCCCCGAGTGCGCGCGACATTAGCGGCCCCTTGCCGCCCTGCCAAGCTTGTGAATGGACGCTGCCGCCCTGCGCGCGTAGGCTGGCGATGTCTATCCTTCGACCAGCCGGGAAATGCAAGAGATGTTGCGTGTCCTTTGCCTTGTTCTGGTGGCCTTGGCCCTGCCTTATCCGGTGGTTGCCCAGGAGCCGCCCCGAATCGCACCGCGCCCGCTGGCCAGTGCGTTCGACGCCATGCAGGGCGGCCGGTGGGATGTGGCCGCTCGCCTTGCGGCACGCGACGGGCCGGGTGCGGAGGCGTTGATCGAATGGCATCGCCTGCGCGCCGGTCTTGGGGAGCCCGAGGAGATCCTTGCCTTTCTGGAGGCGCGTCCTGACTGGCCCGGCCTCGACTACCTGCGCAAGCAGGGCGAAGAGGCCATGACCCACACGGATTTCGATTCCGTGCTGGCGTTCTATGCCGGCGCCGCGCCGCAGACCGGGGTCGGTGTGCTGAACCTTGCGCGGGCGCTGACCGCGCGGGGGCGGCCGGGTGAGGCGGAAGTGAGTGTCGTTCTGGCCTGGCGCACGATGGATCTCTCCAGCGCGGAACATGATGCCTTTCTCGAGGCGTGGCCCGACCTGCTGAAGCCGCATCACGAGGCGCGGCTGGATATGGCGCTGTGGCGTGGCTTGCGCGATGTGGACGAAATGCTGCCGCTGGTGGATGGCGAGGCGCGCAAGATCGCCGAGGTCCGCCGCATGATCGAAAAGGGCAGCGCGGGGG
>JANSYB010000208.1 GCA_024742655.1 Paracoccaceae bacterium
ACAAGGAAGAACGGAGTTGCGCATGCCAATGCAAGCCCACGAAATCGAAGAGCTGATCCGCGAAAGCTTCCCCGACGCCAGGATAACGGTGCAGGGCGATGACGGCGCGCATTTCGCCGCCGAGGTCATCGACGAAAGTTTTCGCGGCAAGAACCGCGTGCAACAGCAGCGCGCCGTTTTCGCCGCGCTCAAGGGCAAGATGGATGGCCCCAACGGCGAAATTCACGCCCTCGCGCTGACCACCAAGGCCCCGGACTGACCCCGGCCGCCCAAACGAACAGGACAACAGACATGAGCGACGCAAAGACCCGGATCGAAGATATCGTCAAGGCCAATGACGTGGTGCTGTACATGAAAGGCACCAAGAGCATGCCGCAATGCGGGTTCTCGTCCCGCGTGGCGGGCGTGCTGAACTACATGGGCGTGGAGTTCACCGATGTGAACGTTCTGGCCGACGAGGAGATCCGTCAGGGGATCAAGGATTATTCCGACTGGCCCACCATTCCGCAGCTTTACGTCAAGGGCGAGTTCGTGGGCGGCTGTGACATCATCACCGAGATGACGCTGTCGGGCGAACTGGATCAGCTTCTGGAGCAGAGCGGCGTGAACTATGACAAGGACGCCGCCGAGAAGATCCGCGAAGCCAACGCGTAAACGATCCGGTAAACCGAAAGGACGCGCCTTGCGGCGCGGCAGGGTCAGCGCGCATGCGCGCGCGATAAGGGCCTTCGCCCCACGCTGAACGCCTGCGGCGTTCAGTGTTCGCCAGGATATTTCGAGCCAGAAGAATCCGTTATAAAGGCCACAGCACCGCGCCAAGACCGATGCCAAGGGCAAGGCCGCGCCAGGCGGGCGCCTTTTTGCGCACCAGGGCCCAGCTGATCAACGCCAGCCCCGCCCCGATCTTGACCGCCGCCAGAAGCGCGGCCACCGGCGTATCGGCCAACCTGATCAGGTCAGGATTGGCCACCATGCCAAGCGGGATCAGGTATAGCCCCACGCCAAGCACCATCGCGGTCAGCGCCACGCGCAACCAGTTTTCCCCGATCATGCCCGACGCGATGAAGACCGCGCCACAGACCGGCGGCGTGATCGTCGACAAAAGCGCATACCAGAAAACGAAAAGATGCGCCTGCAGCGGCTCCATCCCCAACTCGATCAGGGCCGGACCGGCGACCGAGACGCAGATCACGTAAGCCGCCGTCGTGGGCACTTCCATCCCCAGCACCAGACAGGCGAACGCCGTCAGCAGCAGCGACGGCCACAAGAGCCCGCCCGAGGCCGACAGGATCAGCGAGGTGATCTTGACCCCCAGGCCCGTCACCCCCAGCACCCCGATCACCAGCGACGCGCAGAAGATGATCGACCCGATCAGCGCCACCTGCCGCCCCGCCGTCATCAGCGCCTGTTCGCCGCGCTGTAACGCGCGGCGCAGGTCGATCTTCAGGTCCGCCCCGGTCAAGAGCAGCGCCGCGCCCGCGAAAATCGCAAGGCAGGCCGCGTATTGCGGCGTCACGCCAATCCAGAACATCCCCCAAAGCAGGATCGCGAAGGGAATGAGGAAAAAGGCGGAGGTGATCGCAACCTGGGTGGCGGCGGGCCGGTCCTCGGGCCTCAGCCCGCGCAGGTCATAGCGCCGCGCATAGCCGTCGATCCCGACCCAGACCGCCCAGAAATAAAGCAGCGCCGGCAGTGCCGCGGCGGCCATGATGCCGGTGTAGGGCGTGCCCGTCAGTTCGACCATCACGAACGCGCCCGCCCCCATCAGCGGCGGCATGATCTGCCCACCCGAAGAGGCCACGGCCTCCACCGCGCCGGCGATGCGCTTGGGGTATCCCAGCCGGTCCATCGCGGGCAGTGTCACGGCCCCCGTCGAGGCCACGTTGGCCGAGGCCGAGCCCGAGATCGACCCGAAAAGCGCCGAGGACAGGACCGAAACCTTGGCCGCCCCACCCCGCAATCGCCCCGCCGCCGCAGCCGCCACGTTCATGAAGCCCTGCCCCGCCTCACCCGCGTTCAGCACAGCGCCGAAAATGACGAAGATCGCCACCACGTTCACCGACACCGCCGTAAGCGTGCCCCACAGCCCGCCCTCGGCAATCACCAGCGTGCCGAGAAAGCTTTCCAACGGCGTGCCCGCATGGCCGAACCGGCCAGGGATATGCTGACCGAACAGCCCGTATAGCAACGCAAGCGCCGCCACCACGGGCAAGGGCCAGCCGATCGCACGGCGCGCGGCCTCCAGCACGACAAGGATCAGGACAATGGCGACGCCAACCTGGAAATCGCCCTCGAGAAAGCCGTACTGGTCGTCCAGCACATCGTAATTCACCGCCACCCAGACCGCCGCCGCAATGCCGAGCGCGGCGAGCGCCAGCCCGCTCCAGAAGGACGCACCCTGCCGCCCCCAGACCAGCACCCAGGGCAGCACGAAAACCAGGTGCAACGGGCGGCTGACAAGGTTGGGCACCAACCCCGAAAAGATCAGCCCCAGGTGAAAAACGACCGAGGCCAGCGCGAGGCTGGCCCAGACCGCCCGCGCCACACCCTGCGGCGCGGGGGCATCGGCGGCGGTCAGGCTCACTTCTGCGCGTCAGTCAGGGCAATGCCCGCCTCTTCGTAGTAACGCACAGCCCCGGGATGGATCTTGCCGGTGATGTTCTCCATCAGGCCCGCATCCACGCCGTTCCACCATGCAGAAGCCTCGCCCATACTGGCCTTGTTCTCCCAATAGGTTCTGGTCAGCTGGTAGGCGGTGTCATCATCCATCTTGGTGGTCGTATAGGCCACGACGGGCAAAGAGGTCGTCACGATATCGGCGTCCTGGCCCGAATAGGTGCCCGCCGGAATGACAAGCTTGGTGCGCTTGGTCTCGGCGATCTGCTCATCGCTCAGCGACAACACCGTCACCCCGGTAGAGGCTGCGGCCTCCACCACGTTGGGCGCGGGCCAGCTACCGGCGGTCACGAAGCCATCGATCTGCCCGTTTTTCAGGGCCGGCACGGCATTGGACAGTTCCACATCAGCGATTGTCACCTCGTCCTGAACCCCGAACAGGCCCAGGTATTTCTCGCCCTCGCGCGCGCCGAAACTGCCCTTGCCCAGCAGGATCGTTTTGCCCTTGAGGTCATCGAACGTGGTCGCACCGCTTTCTGCGCTCATCACGAAATGCATCGTCAGCGACGGAATCGGGAACAGCGCGCGAATGTCGTCGAAGGCCGGATCGTCCTTGCCCTCGAACATCGCCTTGCCGCCCTGCGCCAGCCGCACCAGCACGGGCGGCGTGGTAAAGACGTAATCACCGCCGCGCGCGCGCACCTCCATCACGTTCTGCACGGAGCCCTGGCTTTCCTCGACCGTGACGCTGATCTCGCCGGCCGTGGCGTCTTGCATGGCCTCGGCGATCTGCACCGCCATCTGGTAGTAGGACGAAGTGCTCTTGGCCGATTTATAGGTCACGCGGGTCTCGGCCGAGGCCGGCAGAACGGCCATCGCCGTCAGCGCGGCAGCCGTCGTAAGCGCTTTGAAAAACATGAAATCCTCCCTTGGTTATGCGGGCATTAAGCCCGCCCACCAAGGGAGGGTCAATCGCAGACCGGCGCGACGTTCCGAGAAAATTCGCAGAATTTTCTCTGTGCCGGCCGGACGCTCAGATATCCAGCGTGTGATCCTTTTCCCACTGGCTGAAATGTGAGACGAAGGAATTCCACTCCTGGTGCTTCATCTTCAGATAGGCCGCGGAAAACTCCTCGCCCATCATCTTTTTCAGCTCCTTGTCCCGGTCATAGGTCCGCAACGCATCCAGCATGTTCAGCGGCAGCTTGGGCGCGCCGCGTACCTTGTGGCCCTCAGCGTACATGTCGATATCCCACCGCTTGCCCGGATCGGCCTTGGAGCGGATACCCGACAGGCCCGCCGCGATGATCACCGCCTGCAGCAGATAGGGGTTCGCCGCCCCGTCGGGCAGGCGCAGCTCGAACCGGCCGGGCCCGGGCACGCGCACCATGTGGGTGCGGTTGTTGCCGGTCCAGGTGACCGTGTTGGGCGCCCATGTGGCCCCGGACATGGTGCGGGGCGCGTTGATCCGCTTGTAGCTGTTGACCGTCGGGTTGGTGATCGCGGCCAGGGCACTGGCATGTTTCATGATCCCGCCCAGGAAATGCGCGCCCTGTTCGGACAGACCAAGTTCCGCCGTGGGGCTGCCGCCGGTGGCGTCAGTGGCAAAGACATTGACCTTCGCCTTGTCGCCCGCCGCGTCCCAGACCGAGATATGCGCGTGACATCCATTGCCGGTCAGACCCTCGACGGGCTTGGGCATGAAGGTGGCGCGGAAGCCGTGTTTCTCGGCCACCGACTTGGTCATGAACTTGAAGAACGAATGCTTGTCGGCGGTGTTGAGCACATCGTCGAATTCCCAGTTCATCTCGAACTGGCCATTGGCGTCTTCGTGGTCGTTCTGGTACGGGCCCCAGCCCAGGTCGAGCATGTAGTCGCAGATCTCACGCACCACGTCATAGCGGCGCATCACCGCCTGCTGGTCGTAACAGGGCTTCTCGGCGGTGTCGAATTCGTCGCTCAACTCCGTGCCATCGGGGGTCAGCAGGAAATACTCCGCCTCGATCCCTGTTTTGACATGCAGCCCCTCGCTGGCGGCCTCGTCGATCAGGCGGCGCAGCACGTTGCGCGGGGCCTGGGCGACATCCTCGCCCTCCATCATCGGATTGGCGGCAACCCAGGCGACCTCGGGTTTCCAGGGCAGTTGAATGACCGACTCCGGGTCCGGCACGGCCAGCATGTCGGGATGCGCCGGCGTCATGTCCAGCCACGTGGCAAAGCCGGCAAAGCCCGCGCCATCCTCCTGCATGTCGGCGATGGCCTGCGCGGGCACCAGCTTGGCCCGTTGCCCGCCGAACAGGTCGGTAAAGGAAATCATGAAATATTTGACGCCGTTTTCCGCGGCGTAGGCGGCCAGATCCACTGTCATCTGTTATCGCTCCCTGTTGTGTCGCTTTTGTCTTATGTGCCGGTTGGCGCGATGGTTGCCAAGCCCGGCCAGTTTGTCAAAGGGCAAGGGCGCGGGCGGTTTTTGCGCCCACGCCCCTATGCCTCAAAATCCGGCGCCCGGCATGCCGGGATACCAGGTTGTCCCTGCCAGCGGCACACGCGCCATGGCGGCGGCCTCGATCGTCAGGGCGGCCAGATCCTCGGGCTCCAGGTGGTTGACATGGTTCTTGCCGCAGGCCCGCGCCAGCGTCTGCGCCTCCAGCGTCAGCACCTTGAGGTAGTTGCGCAGCTTGCGCCCCGCCTCGACCGGGTCCAGCCGCCTGGCCAGTTC
>JANSYB010000216.1 GCA_024742655.1 Paracoccaceae bacterium
ATCGACATCGGCCGCGCGCATGTCGTCCATCACCTGGTGCACGGCCTGGCGATCTTCGCCCAGACCGACCATGATCCCCGACTTGGTGAACATCGCCGGATCCAGTTCCTTGACCCGTTGCAACAGGCGCAGCGAATGAAAGTAGCGCGCGCCGGGGCGCACCTGCGGGTAAAGCCCGGGCACGGTTTCGAGATTGTGGTTGAACACATCCGGTTTCGCCGCGACCACCGTTTCCAGAACCGACGGGGCGCAGTGCAGGAAATCCGGTGTCAGGATCTCGATCGTCGTGCCCGGCGACCGGTGCCGGATCGCCCGGA
Organism: Paracoccaceae bacterium; assembly: GCA_024742655.1. GTDB lineage: Bacteria > Pseudomonadota > Alphaproteobacteria > Rhodobacterales > Rhodobacteraceae > Roseovarius. The sequence continues at coordinate 318 of JANSYB010000216.1, forward strand.
TCGTCTGAGCGAAATGCTCTGCCCCGCCTTCCTCAAGGTCGTCCCGATCGACCGAGGTCACCACCACGTGGTTCAGCCCAAGTTTTTCGACCGCATCGGCCACGCGGCCCGGCTCGAACACGTCGAGGGTCTGCGGCTTTCCTGTCGCGATATTGCAGAAGGTGCAGCCTCGCGTGCAGATCTCGCCCATGATCATCATCGTGGCGTGGCCCTGGCTCCAGCATTCGCCGGCATTGGGGCACCCGGCCTCCTCACAGACGGTCACCAGCTTGTGCTCGCGCATGATCCGGTGCGTTTCCTGGTACCCCTTGCCCACGGGCGCCTTCACCCGGATCCAGTCCGGCTTCTTGGGTTGGGCATTGTCGGGGCGATGCGCCTTTTCGGGATGGCGCTGGCCCGGAATCTTGAGGTCTCTCACGGATTATTCCCCGCAAATCATTTGGTAAGACAGGGTATCTATATTCAATAGCGGTGGGAAGTACCAGTTAAGCAAACCGGCTATGCGCCAGCACCCGGGGAAGGGTAAAGAGTGCCCACCGCACCACAGAGTGGCGTACGAGTGTCGGCCCGCGCTTCTGGGGAGCGCGGGTCGTTCTCGTGTCTATCCGGCCGCGGCCGGCTGCGTCCAAACGGCTTGCGGGGGCGGCTGGCTTGGGTATGCTGCGCCAAACAGGCATCTTCCGGAGACTGACATGGACTGGCAGGCGCATCGGCGCGAGGCCCACAGGCTGAACCGGACCCAGGAATTCCTGAAGCAGATCGTCTATGGCGGCAATGACGGTATCGTCACGACATTCGCCATCGTGGCCGGGTTCGCCGGCGCGCAAGCCGAAGGGGTTGCGCAGATCGGCGGCTTGGCGGTGCTGGTGTTCGGGCTGGCCAACCTTTTTGCCGACGCCGTCAGCATGGGATTGGGCGAATACCTGTCGCTGCGCTCCCAACACGACCTTTATCGTGCGCGCCGCGAAAGCGAGATGCGCGAGATCGCGACCAACCCCGAACAGGAACGCATGGAGCTGTTCGAAATCCTGCGTCAGCGCGGCCTGCCCGCGGGCGAGGCCGATACCGCCGCCACAATCCTGTCGCGCCATCCCGACATCATGGCGGACCTGATGATGACCTACGAATTCGGCATGCAGGATCCCGATGAGGACAGCCCTGCCCTGAACGGGTTGTTCACCTTTGCCTCGTTCGTCGCCTTCGGGGGTATCCCCCTGCTGCCCTATTTCCTGTTCGACCCGACAGAGCGCACCTTTTTCCTGTCCGTCGCCACGACCGGGTTTGCGCTGGTGTCGCTCGGACTGTTGCGATGGAACGCCACGGGCGAGCGCCTGATACGCTGCGTGGGCGAAACCGTTCTGGTCGGTACGGTTTGTGCATTCGTGGCCTTTGGTGTCGGCTGGGCGGTGGGCGGCTGAGAGGTTTCAGCCCAACATATGGGCCGAGTCTCCAAGATCGTCGTAATGCCGCTTGAGGCGTTGCAACGCGATCCGCAACACGATCTTGCCCGAGCGCGCCGACCAGCCCAGTTTCTTTTCGACCGTCTCGAGCCCCTCAAGGTAGCAGCAACACCGCAAGGCCACATCGGCCAGCCCGGGGCCCAGATCGCGCAACGCGCCCAGAACCCGCGTACGGGCCGCACCGGAGCCGCCGGCCGGCACACCCCCCGGCGCGCTCGCGGCCTCGACACCGGCCGTCAGGAAACTGTCCCAATTCTGACCGATGCGCGGCCCGAGCTGCGCCATCTCGAAATCCTCGCGCAGCCGTTCACCCGCTCGCACCAGTTCCTCCGACAAAAACCGCTGGCCATGCCGGTCACGACGGCGCGCGAGCAGCACAAGCGGCGTTTCGGTCGCGCCATATCGCATCCGACGGCGCCCGCCTTCCGTGCCGACAGCGGCACCCCCGGCCCCATCGAAATCCGCCGCGGCCTCGGCGAACCCCGAGGCCTGATTCTCGGTCTCGGCCAGAATTTGTCCCAGGGCCGTGCGCCCGGCCGCGGTGATCCGATAGCGCGACACCCGCCCCGGCGCGGCGCATCCGATCCAGCCCTTGAGGGCCATCGCCTCGGCGATTTCGCGGTTAACGACAGCCAGGCGACTGGATGCCCCGTCACCGGTTTCGCGGATAACGACCGCCTTTTCCATCTCGGCGGCCACGGCAAGGACCGCGCCGTTTTCGCCAAGCCGCCGCAAGATGCGCGCAGCCTCGGCATTCAGGCGGGCCTGCGTCAATGGGGTGGCCTCGTTCGTATTCTTGAAGCAGCTTTCGGACGAACGCATTCTTGTCTCCTTGGTGGGCGACCGCTTTTCCGCATATGGCCGGACCTTGCGCCCCAGCCGTCGCAACGCCTCATCGACCAGAAGGTCATCGCGACGCGCCTCGAACGCCCGGACCTGCCGCGACACGGTCGAGGCATGACACCCCGCCTCGCGCGCAAGCGCGCGGATCGACGTTCCGCCCTCGGTATGCGCCAGGTAATTCAGGGCGGCCCGCGGCACCCAGGCCGGTACTGTCTCGGTCTGGTCATGGTTGGCCGGTCCGTTGGGCATTTCCTGTTCTCCTGTTTGGGTCATTCCGGATTGCTCGAAAAGATATCCACAAAGATATCCACAGACTTATTTGCAACCTATGCGTGTCAACGTTACTTGTTCGTTAATCGTTTTCGCATTGATAACAATTGTTTCTAAATCCTAAACAATTCAAACGGCAGCGAACGCAGAAAAGCGCGGCCACGCAACACCCTCTTAGGTTGTGTCACTCTCTGCATCAGGGGAACCTGACGGAGGTATGACATGCAAGATCTACTGGGAAAACTCGACGCGATCCGGCGGCCCAGCCTGCTTATTCAAGCGGCACGGCTGGGTGTTACGGATTACAGGCGCGATGTGCATCTGCGCCGATTGCTGGAGGCGCCGCGCCTGCCGCGCAGCGGTGACGCCCTGTGCCAGCTGATGGAAATCGAGCAGGACATGAACGATCAGCGCACGCGCCGCGCCGCCGGTTACTCGGTGACGCGGCATGTCGATCTGATCATCGCGATGATGGGCGAGGCGCGGATTCTGCGCCACGCCTATCGCTCCGATCTCTGACGCTTAGCTGAAGGCGTCGGGCATCGACGCCTTCTTGTCGGCCACGTAGGCATCAAGTGACTCCGCGATGGCCGGATCAAGCTCGGGTTGCTGATAGGTGTTCAGCATTTGGTGCAGCTTGGCATTGGCCAGCGTCATCGTATCGCGCTCCCCCTCGTCGGCCCATGTTTCGAACGGCTTGTAGTCAAGCACGTCCGAGCGCCAGAAGGCGGATTTGAAATTGGCCTGCGTGTGGGCACAGCCAAGGTAATGCCCGCCGGGGCCGACCTCGCGGATGGCATCCATCGCCTGGGCGTTCTCGTCGATCTCCACGCCCTTGGCGAGGTGATGCAGAATGCCGAGCTGATCGGCATCCATCACGAATTTCTCGAACGAAGACACCAGCCCGCCTTCCAGCCAGCCGCAGGAATGCAGCATGAAGTTCACGCCTGACAGAAGGCCCATGTTCAGGCTGTTGGCGCTTTCATAGGCAGCCTGTGCATCTGGCAGCTTAGAGCCGTTGAACGACCCGGCCGACCGGTAGGGCAACCCCAGACGGCGGGCCAGCTGACCGGCGCCATAGGTGATATGCGCGGCCTCCGGCGTGCCGAAGGTGGGCGCGCCCGAGTTCATGTCGATCGAGGTCACGAAGGTGCCCATGATGACCGGCGCGCCGGGGCGGCACAGTTGGTTATAGGCGATACCGGCCAGAACCTCGGCCATGACCTGCGTCAGCGTGCCGGCAACCGACACCGGCGCCATGGCCCCGCCGACGATAAAGGGCGACACGATACAGGCCTGGTTGTTCTCGGCATAGACCTCCATCGCGCCCATCATCACGTCGTCGAACGTCATCGGCGAGTTGATGTTGATCAGCGACGTCATCACCGTGTTGTTCTGCACGAACTCTTTGCCAAAAAGCAGCCCGCACATGTCGACACTGTCCTGCGCGCGGCTGGGCTCTGTCACCGAACCCATGAAAGGTTTGTCCGACAGGGTCATGTGCGCCTTCAGCATATCGAGGTGACGTTTGTTGACGGGAATGTCGGTGGGTTCGCACACGGTGCCGCCCGAATGGTGCAGCCACTTGGACATGTAGCCAAGTTTCACGAATTTTTCGAAATCGGCCATCGTCGCATAGCGGCGCCCACCTTCCATGTCGCGCACGAAGGGCGGGCCATAGACCGGCGCACAGACCATCGTGTTGCCGCCGATCACCACGTTGCGCGCCGGGTTGCGGGCATGCTGCGTGAACTGCGACGGCGCGGTCTGGATCAGCGAACGGGCCAGGCCTCGCGGAACGTGCACGCGTTCGCCCTTTACATCCGCGCCGGCCTCTTTCCAGCGCGCCAGCGCGGCCGGGTTGTCGACGAAATTCACGCCGACCTCTTCGAGGATCGTTTCGGCATTGGTCTCGATGATCTCGAGCGCCTCTTCGGTCAGCACCTCGAAATTCGGGATGTTGCGTTCGATGTATTTCGCGGTCTCGACGCTGACGGCGGTCCGTTCCGCCCGGCGGGCGGCGCCACCGCCCCCACGTCCACGTCTGCGGGTTGCTGCTTCGGCCATGCTTCGTTTTTCCCCAAAGTCTCAAGCACCCCCATCGGGTGCGGCTCACCGGATTTTAGCGCAGCGGAATCGCGTATCGGGGGAGATTTGCGCCGCTTCACGCCCTATAACGACATCGCACGTCACATGTCCGGGGCCACGCGACGTCTTGCGCATCGCGATCCTGCGGCCTACTAGCAGGGTATGGACCAGACATCCCATGACCGCCTTCTGATCATCGACTTCGGCAGCCAGGTGACGCAGCTGATCGCACGCCGCCTGCGCGAGTTGAACGTTTATTGTGAAATCCATCCCTACCAGAAT
>JANSYB010000140.1 GCA_024742655.1 Paracoccaceae bacterium
TCTCCGCGGCCTCTTCCAGCATGGGGGCAAGGCGCCGGGCCCAGGCCACCTGATCCGTGTCCGTCTCGATCAGGTCGTTGCGGACCTCGATCAGCACATTGGGCCGCTCATAGGCGATGGCGTGGCGGGCGATGGCATCGCCGGGCAGGTGGCCGCCGTAAGGTTCGTTCTCACCGATACACAGGTCTTTTTCCTGCCGCAGCCGCGCCACCAGTGGCCGGGACAATCGTTCATCGGCGGCATAAAGCACGCCCACATGCCAGGGCCGGGGCGGGCGGCCCTGCAATTGACGGGTAAAGGAATGCACCGAAATGATGATCGTGTCCGCCTGTCGCGCGGCCATCTGCGCCAGGGCCGTGTGGTAGGGCCGGTATAGACGATTGAGCCGCCTGTCGATCTCTTCGGCGTCGGCGTGCCGGTTGGCGGGGATGATGGTGCCGTCATAAAGCTTCATCACCAGTGTGGGGTCGTCCTCGCCCCGGTTGGGGTCGATCACGAGGCGCGAGAAATTCGTCTCGATACAGGGCGCGTTCAATTGGCTTGCCAGTTCCCGTGCCATGCCCGCCGCGCCGACGTCATAGGCGATGTGCCGGCTCATATCGCCTGCCGCGAGGCCAAGTTCGCCACCGTTCACGAAAGGTGGCACGGTATTTGCCGCGTGGTCGCAGGTTATCAGCCAGCGCGCAGGGCGGTCTGCCCCTTCAACGAAGAATGGGTGATATGTCATTGGCCTGTCATGTCCTTTGATCACGGTCTAGGACAGTTGCGCGCTGAATGGAATTGGGTAATAACGCGAACAAATGCGTTAGCGATAACAAGTTGGCAGGACCGGTTCGCTGGTTTGCGACATGCGCGTTGACAGGCAGGTACGGGCGGTCAACCCTTGGCCCCCATGACAGGAGAGACATCACGATGAGACGCCACCGCAATGTCAAGATCGTGGCCACGCTGGGCCCCGCTTCGGAGACATATGAAACCATCCGCGCGCTGCACGAAGCGGGGGCGGATGTTTTCCGTCTCAACATGAGCCATGGCACGCATGAGGGTATCCGCGAGAAGCACGCGATCATCCGGCGTATCGAGGAAGAGATGGACAGCCCGATCGCGATCCTGGCCGATTTGCAGGGACCGAAGCTGCGGGTCGGTGCCTTTGCCAATGGCGAGGAAGAGCTGGAGGAAGGCGCGACCTTCCGCTTGGATATGGATGAAACGCCGGGCACGATCGACCGCGTCTGCCTGCCGCATATCGAGATTTTCGCAGCGCTTGAACCGGGCGCGACCCTGCTTGTCAATGACGGCAAGATCCGGCTGAAAGTGACGGAATGCGGCCCCGATTTCGCACAGACCGAGGTGATCACCGGCGGCACCATATCCGACCGCAAGGGCGTCAACGTGCCCGATGTCGTTCTGCCTCTCAAGGCGCTGACCGACAAGGATCGGGAGGATCTGGAATTCGCCTGTGAACTGGGCGTCGACTGGCTTGCGCTGAGCTTCGTTCAGCGGCCCGAGGACGTTGTCGAGGCGCGGGACCTGGTCAAGGGGCGCGCGGCGATCATGGTCAAGATCGAAAAGCCGGCCGCCGTGACCGATTTCGATGCGATCCTCGACGAGGTGGATGGCATCATGGTGGCCCGTGGCGATCTGGGCGTCGAGTTGCCTGTTCAGAACGTGCCGCCTCTGCAAAAGCGCATGGTCCGCAAGTGTCGCGCGGCTGCGAAACCCGTGATCGTGGCCACCCAGATGCTGGAATCCATGGTGTCGAGTCCGATGCCCACCCGTGCCGAGGTCAGCGACGTGGCGACCGCGATCTACGAGGGGGCGGATGCCATCATGTTGTCGGCGGAGTCGGCGGCGGGCGATTACCCGATCGAGGCGGTGCGCACGATGGACGACGTGGCGCGCGAGGTCGAGGATGATCCGACCTATACCCAGATCATTGAATCCTCGCGCAAGGCCGAACGTCAGAGCGTGGCGGACGGCATCGTCGCGGCCGCGCGAGAGATCGCAGAGACGACGGATATCCAGGTGATCTGCTGCTTCACGCAATCAGGCACGACCGCGTTGCTGACCGCGCGCGAACGGCCCCGTGTTCCGATCATCGCGATGACAAGTTTGCGTGGTACCGCCCGTCGCCTTGCGCTGAGCTGGGGTGTGAACTGCGTGATGACCGGGCCACTCGACCGGTTCAAGCATGCCGTGATTTCCGCGGCCAAGGCGGCGCGCGAACAGGGTTATGCCAGCGAGGATGATCAGATTGTCGTTACCGCCGGTGTTCCCTTCAACGTCCCGGGAACAACCAACATTCTGCGCGTAGCGCCCTGTAAAGAAAGCTTAATTTATTCAACTGACCCAGGGTAAACTGGGGTATACTGCTCTATGGGGGAAAGAGCAGTGAACGGAGGATCTCATGGATCCCGACCTGATTTTGATTGTTGGCCTCGTGCTGGGCGTGTTTTCGATTCCATCCATCCTGTCGGCCTTTTCCGAGGGGCACGCCCCGCGTGTCGCGGCGTTCACGATCATCGCCGGCGGTGCGATGGTCGTCTGGGCCGTCCAGGAGAATCCCGGTGGCTATGCGCTCACGGATATACCGAACGTGTTCGTTGAGGTGATTGCCCGATACCTGACCTGACGGTCTCCTTTGTCTGTCAGGCGGCCAAGAAAGGCCCTTGCAAACAAGTCATGGCGCGCGTATACGGCGCGCTCTGACTGCGCGGCCGGCCGAAGTGGCATGCCGAGTCGCGCGTTACACCGACCGAAGACAAGGAGCCGGAAATGCCCAAGATGAAGACCAAGTCGAGCTGCAAGAAGCGGTTCAAGGTGACCGCCACTGGCAAGATCAAGACTGCGCAAGCAGGCAAGCGCCATGGCATGATCAAACGCACGAACAAATTCATCCGCAATGCACGCGGCACCACGGTGATGAGCGAGGCAGACGCCAAGATCATCAGACCGATGATGCCCTATTCGCGCTAAGGAGGAATTGAGATATGTCACGCGTTAAAGGTGGGACCGTCACCCACGCCCGTCACAAGAAAATCACCAAGGCAGCCAAGGGTTACTCTGGCCGCCGCAAGAACACCTTCAAGGTGGCCACGCAGGCCGTCGACAAGGCCAACCAGTACGCCACGCGCGACCGCAAGAACCGCAAGCGCAATTTCCGCGCCCTGTGGATTCAGCGGATCAACGCCGCCGTGCGCGCGCATGACGAGGCGCTGACCTATTCGCGCTTCATCAACGGTCTGAGCCTGGCCGGGGTCGAAGTGGACCGCAAGGTTCTGGCCGGTCTGGCCGTGCACGAGCCCACAGCGTTCGGCGCGATCGTGGAGCAGGCCAAGAGCGCGCTGGCCCAGTAAGCGGGCCGACAGGACATCGAAATCAAACGCCGCTGGTTGATCCGGCGGCGTTTTTCGTTGCCTTATTCCTGTCCACACTTGGCATCCAGTTTTCTTGAAGTTGTCCAACTTTCTGCGAATTCGCCTGCGATATCACTCGGCATGGCGTTTCAGACCTGTTTTGCACAAGCAAGTCATCCCGAAGCGCCAAGGGACCGGCCCAAATGGGCCATCGAGCACGGGTGAAACCAATGGTGACGACACAGACAATCGACCGCAACGGCCATCACGGGTTGAGCAAAAAGGCACGACGCCTGCTGGCGGCGCACGATCGTGAAGTCAGCGAACGGCAACTGCGCGAAGCTTTGCGCGACGCGGCCTGAAGCACGAAACCACTGGCGGTGCTGGTGGTCGTGGCGTAGTTTCGCGCCGCTATGACCCATCGTGATTTCATCAGCGCGTTGCCGCCCGAAGTGCTGGCTGATCTCAACACGGTTTCGGATGCGCGCGGATTGCGCCATCTGGCCTTGCACGTCGCGCTGATCCTTGGTCTTGGCGGGTGGATCGCGGCGGGCTGGCCGCTATGGTGGGCCTTTCTGGTTCCTCATGGGATCGCGATCTGCTTTCTTTTCACGCTCGAACATGAGGCAACGCACAAGACGCCATTCGCCACCCCGTGGATCAACGAATGGGTGGGGCGGGCCTGCGGTGTTCTGTTGATCCTGCCATTCGAATGGTTCCGGTACTTTCACCTCGCGCATCACCGCTTCACCAATGTCCCTGAAAAAGATCCCGAGTTGTTGTCCGGCGCCAAGCCCGAGACATGGCGCGCTTATCTTTGGCATGTATCGGGTTTGCCTTTTTGGTGGAGCATGGGACGGCAGGTGATCGTGAATGCCGCCGGACGCGACCCGGGCGATTTTGTCCCGGACCGGGCCCGCCCGCGGGTACAGCGAGAGGCGCGGATCATGCTTGGTCTCTACGCCCTGGCGGGGCTGAGCCTGTTTTTCTCGCCCGTGCTTTTCTGGGTCTGGATCCTGCCATGCCTGCTGGGCCAGCCCTTTTTGCGATTGTATCTGTTGGCCGAGCATGGGCGCTGCGCCTTTGTCGCCAACATGTTCGAGAATACGCGTACCACCTACACCAATCGCATCATCCGCTTTCTGGCGTGGAACATGCCCTATCATGTGGAGCATCACACCCTTCCGCAGGTTCCGTTTCACAAACTGCCGGAACTGCACGACCTGATGGATGGGCGCCACGTCGTGACGTCGGACGGTTACGCGGCTTTCACGGCCGAGTATGTTCGCGCCATAGATAAGCGGCACGCACCCGGTTAGGTGCCATCGCGGCCACGAAAGACGGATCGCCTGTCGCGAACCTGCAAGGACTTGCGCGATCCCGTGACCTTGCCGTTGGTCGAGCCGATCAGGAGTGGCGGTTCGGCCTTGAGATGTTTTTCGATCACCGTGACCGAGTCGTAGAACCGGATGCCCTCGACCTGTCTGGCCATTTCGTGAAAGGGAAAGATGTCGTCCTGATCGGTGTACCAGCTGTGCATCTGGTCGATCAGCCGCTTGGCATATTCGATAAAGCTTTTCTCTTCGCGGTAGCCGCCGCCGAAACCGGGCCAGTAGCTGGTATGCGTGTCCTCGACGATGTATCGGCCGCGGTCGTTCAGGTGCGGCCAGAGATGTTCGAAACTGGTGATCTGCTGATGCACATGGTGGCCGCCGTCATCCACGATGATGTCGAAAGGGCCGTGCTTTTCCGCCAGCATGGCCAGGAAATCCGGATCGGCCTGATCGCCGATTTCCACATTGGTGCCCGGTTCCGCGTGCCGGGCGCAATCGGGGTCGATATCGACAAAGGTCAGGCGCGCCTCCTTGCCGAAATACCCGGCCCACATCGGGATGGAGCCACCCCGGTAGATGCCGATTTCCAGAAACGCGATATCCCGCCCCTGCAGGTGTCCCAACTCGCGGGCATAGACGTCGAAATAGTGCAGCCATTTCGTCAGCCCGCGGTGATCCGTACGTTTGAGATAATCCAGAAAATAGTTCATCGCCTGTCCCTTTTTCCCGGCAACATCCTGTGTCCGCGACACAAGGGCAAGTGCGCGATGCAGCCTGTCCATGAAAATCTTGCGCCCGCAGGTGCATGTGATAGCAAGCGGCAAGCTATCTGGAAGGGCCGGACATGGACGATCTGCGCGACAAGTACATTCAACTGATTGCCGATGCGGGTGACGAAGCCACGCTGGAAGATCTGCGCGTGGCTGCCGTTGGCAAGAAGGGCGAGGTCAGCCTGCAGATGCGCGAGCTGGGCAAGATGACGCCCGAGGAACGCCAGGTCATGGGGCCGAAGCTGAACGCGCTGAAGGACGAAATCAACAGCGCGCTGGCCGCCAAGAAGGCCGCGCTGGCCGATGCGGCGCTGGATGAGCGGCTGCGCGGTGAGTGGCTGGATGTCACGCTACCGGGCCGCCCCCGCCGCCTTGGCACGATCCATCCCGTGAGCCAGGTGACAGAAGAGGTCACGGCGATTTTCGCCGATATGGGCTTCTCTGTGGCCGAAGGGCCGCAGATCGAGGATGACTGGTACAATTTCGATGCGCTGAACATTCCCAGTCATCACCCGGCGCGGGCCGAGATGGACACGTTCTACATGCATCGGGCCGAGGGGGACGAGCGTCCGCCGCATGTTCTGAGAACACATACAAGCCCGGTGCAGATCCGGTCCATGCAGGCGCATGGGGCACCGTTGCGGGTGATCGCGCCCGGACGCGTTTACCGCGCCGATTATGACCAGACGCATACACCCATGTTCCACCAGGTCGAGGGGCTGGCGATCGACCGCGACATTTCCATGGCCAACCTGAAATGGTGCCTCGAGGAGTTCTGCCGCGCGTTTTTCGAGGTGGATGGCGTCGAGTTGCGCTTTCGTGCCTCGCATTTCCCGTTCACCGAACCCTCGGCGGAGGTCGATATCCGCTGTTCCTGGGAGGGCGGCACGCTCAAGATCGGGGAAGGCGACGACTGGCTGGAAATTCTCGGCTCGGGCATGGTCCATCCCAAGGTTCTGGAGGCCGGCAA
>JANSYB010000128.1 GCA_024742655.1 Paracoccaceae bacterium
CGATCTCAATCGTTTTGCGGCGGTTCCGCCTTGTCGACGGGGGCGCTATATCGACAAAGGCGGCGCGGGGCAAGTCCTAACGCCCTTGTGTTGCGCGCGTCGGCATGAATCAGGGATCCCGAACCGGGCTGTCTTGACTGAAAAGTGCAAAGACGCGGTCGGCGCGACAGCTTGGTGTTCAACGGGCACCGGCGGCATATCAGTTTTTGACAAGCCCCCGCGCACGGCCCCTTATGATAGGGGTTCGGGACAGGATTGCAGATGGGCAAGGCACAGAACGATATTCCGGCACTGGTGGCCCGGGCCCGTCATGCGGTCAATGAAGGCCGGTTCGAGGCGGCCCGGGCCCTGTGCGCACGCGTCTTCGAGACCGATCCCGGCAACCTCGGCGCACTGCAAGCCTATGCGACAGCCACATGTTTCACACAGGATGATCCTGTCTTTGCCCGGCTCGAAACCTTTGCAGGGGCCAGCGGCATCCCGGACAGAGCCATGAGCCAACTGCACTTCATGCGCGGCAAGGCCCTGGATGACATGGGCCGGCAAGAAGAGGCCTTTGGCGCCTTCGTCGAGGCCAACCGCCTGAAGCGGGCGCGGTTCGACGCGGGTGCAAAACGCGCCTTTGCCGGCCGGCTGATCGACGCCGTGCAGGCGACGCCGGCCCCTGCCCTGCCCCAGAGCCCGCCGAGCATGGTCTTCATCCTCGGGATGCCGCGGTCAGGCAGCACGCTGCTGGCGCAAATGCTGGGCGCGCATCCGCGCATCACCAGCCTGGGCGAGGTTCAGGCGATGGGCCCTGCCCTGACCACGTTGCACGGTGCGCAGGTGCGCCTTCCGGCGTTCATTTCCGCCATTGATGCGACCGTCCTGGGTCAGGCGCGGGCACGATACCTGCAGGATGTGCCACAAGCGGCCATGAACTCGGGTCATGTCCTGGTGGACAAGATGCCGGAAAACTATTGGCTGGCCTGGGCCATTCCGATGCTTTTTCCCGATGCGTTGATCGTGCACATGCGACGTGAAAGGCTTGCGGTGTGCTGGTCCTGCTTTCGCAACGATTTCGGACGGGGCCATGAGTATTCATATGATTTTTCCGACCTGATGACGCAGTACGACACGCAGGAGGCGCTCTGCGCGGCGTGGAAAACACGCGATCCGGACTATTGGCTGGACGTCGTGCTGGATGATCTGGCCACGACACCGCGGCAGGTGGTCGAGCCACTTCTGGACCGGCTGGGCTTGTCCTGGGACGCCGCCTGCCTGACACCTGAACGCAGCGCGGGCCCGGTGCGCACGCTGTCGAAATGGCAGGTGCGGCGCGGGATCGCTCCCGGCATCGCGCGTGGGTGGCGCGCTTACCTGCCGATGATGGAAATGGCGTGGGGCCCGTTCTGAACGCCCGGATCAGACCTGTTTTGCCAAAACGCGCTCTACCTCGGCAATGGCGGCCGCCACGGCCTCGTCAATGCCCAACCGGGTGGTATCCAGCGTCACCGCGTCGTCGGCGGGCTTGAGCGGCGCGGCCGCCCGCGCGCTGTCACGCGCATCGCGGGCGCGCAGATCGGCCAGAACAGTGTCATAATCCGTGTCATGCCCCTTGCCGAGCAACTCCGTCAGACGCCGCCGCGCACGCACGTCGTCATTGGCCGTCACAAAGAGTTTCACATCCGCCTCGGGGCAAATCACCGTCCCGATGTCGCGCCCGTCCAGAACGGCCCCACCTGAGCGGCGCGCAAACGCGCGCTGAAAATCGACCAATGCCGCGCGCACCTCGGGGATGGCGGCCACGCGGCTTGCGGCCTGCGCGACCTCGGGTGTGCGCAAATCATCCGCGTCCAGCGCATCAGCCGAAAGTTCGCGCGCCGCCTCGACCGGGTCGGTGCCGTCCAGCGTCTGACGCCCGGTGGCCCGATAAAGCAGGCCGGTGTCGAGATGCGCAAAGCCGAATCGCTCGGAAACAGCGCGGGCGACCGTGCCCTTTCCCGCCGCCGCCGGCCCGTCGATTGCCACAGTGAATGCCATATTTCATCCAATCAGCCCGTTCTTTTCCCGCTTACTTGAAGATCTGTGCCACCTCAAGTTGCCGCAAATGGTACTGAAGTCGGCGAAGGCCCGACCGAACACAGTGTTTCCAAAGTCGAAAACAGACAATTTGGGCAAAATTGCCGTTTTCCTTAACCGGGCATTGTTTCGGCTTGTTCGACAAATCGCGTCTTGGATGCACCATCCGATTGTTTGCGCGCTCCATTCTTGCACCGACGTGAACGATCCGCCGGACCTCTATTTGGGACTGCCCCGGACCTGCCATTGTTCAGGCGCCCAGGTGGCGGAGGGTCCAAATCAAGTCTCGTTTGAATGTAAATTTCCAGACTGAGGTTGTTCTGAAGTGACGAGTGAAACTTTTATGGTACGTGGCGTTAACCAAGACAAACGAACACCGGCCCGTTCTGCAGACAAGACGGGTCGGGGGGTCCGTGGCCGCGATGGATTGTATGATTGTGAAGCGTGTAATGTCTCCCATCGCGGTCGCGGTCCCGCTTGTCACGCGGCAGGGGCAATAGATCTTTGCGTGCCGGCGCATTCAAGCCGGACGGTGTTTGGCTGGTGGCGCTCCTCTTTGTTGGGTGGTCTGCCGCTTTTCGAAATGGCCTTGCTGGCCATGTTCGTCCTGAGCGGAACACTGTTTCTCACACATGATGATACCGGCATCCTTAACGAGTCGCAGACCGCAGGCCTGCAAGAGCACTGACAGCGTTCAAACGGCCCCTGTCTTTCTGCGTGCGCCAAGATTTTTCTGCGCACATTCTCGGCCTTTGATCCCCAGAAAAGATGCCATTCCCGTTTGCGCGGAAACGCTCTAGCCTGCGCGGAAATCCCAGCTGCTTCAGAGAGTGATCCACGATGACAGACAGGCCAGGGTCCCAGACCACGACGCCAGAGGCGGCCAAATACATTGGCGCACACCCGCCGGAATTCTCGCAAGAGGCGGCGGCGGAAATTGCACGGGCGCATTTCGGTGTTGCCGGGTCAGTCAGGCCACTCTGGGGCGAGCGCGATCAGAATTTTGCCATCCATGACGAGACCGGTCCGGCCTGGGTCGTGAAGATATCCAACATGCTGGAACGCCCCGAGGAACTGGATCTGCAGTTGCAGACGCTCGGCTGGCTGGAACGCAACAGCCCGGACCTGCCGGTTCCAAGGATCCTGACGGCAAAGGACGGGGCGAATCATGCAAGAATCCAGCACCCGTCAGGCACCAACCACGCGGTCCATGTGATTTCACATCTTGGCGGCATCCAGTTGGGTCAGACGCAAATCACGCCCGAGGCGCTGCACGCCGCCGGGGCCCAGGCCGGGGCGGCAGCACGGGCGTTGAGCGGGTTTTACCATGCGGCCGCCGGGCATGCCCTCTTCTGGGATATCCGTCATGTCGACGCCTTTGCCCATCATGCCGAGGCGATCCGCGACGCCGGTTTGTCACGCGCCGTGACCCGGATCGTCCCGGAGTTCTGCGCCCAGGTAAAGCCGGCGCTGGAACGGTTGCGCGCGCAGATCATCCACCACGACACCAACCCGTCGAATGTTCTGGTCGATCCGGACCGGCCCGACAGGGTCATCGGCCTCGTTGATTTCGGCGACACGCTACACGGGCCGATCGTTCAGGATGTGGCCGTTGCCGCGATGGAACTGGTCACCGAAAGCCGCGATGTCATCGGCGATGCGGCCCGGGTGGTCGCGGGGTATGACAGCGCCTTGCCGCTGGAGGCCGAGGAAATCGACCTGATCTACGACCTGATGGTCGCGCGCGCCTGTCTTGGTCTTCTGATCGGCGTCACGCGGGTCGCGCACGGCGTCACCTCCGCCGAGGATCAGGATTATGAGAAAATGTATGCCCCGGCGCTGGAGGTGCTGTTGTCCACCGGACGGGACAAGACACGGGCCTGCCTGCGCGACGCGTGCCGTTTCCCGGCCTACACGCCCGTGCCCCCGGCAGCACCCGGCACCAACCACGACGCGACCGAGACCTTGATCGCGCGCCGACGGGCCGTGCTGGGACAGGCCCTGCCGCTGACCTACGACACGCCGCTGCACACGGAAAAGGGACGTGGCGTGTGGCTTTACGATGCGGACGGGCAGCCGCATCTGGATTGCTACAACAACGTGGCGCATGTGGGTCACTGCCACCCGCACGTATTGCGCACCGTGGCCCGGCAGGCCGCGACGCTGAACACGAACACGCGCTATGCGTTTGACAGCGTGGTCTCCTATGCCGAACGTCTGGGCGCGCTGATGCCCGGCGACCTGTCGTGTTGTCTCTTCGTCAATTCCGGCAGCGAGGCGGTGGACCTGGCCTTGCGCATGGCCAAGGCCGTCGCCGGTCAGGACGGCATGCTGGCGATGGATGGCGCCTATCACGGGATCACGGCCGAAAGCTATGCGGTGTCCCCGGCCACCGAATGGGATGCGCCCGATCGGGGCAACCTGCGGCATGTCTCGCAAATCCGGCCAGACATCGCGCTTTTGCAGAACCCCGATACGTTCCGCGGGCCCTATGGGATCGATGCGAACGACGTGGCCGCTCTTTATGCCGCCGACGCCGATCGCGCCATTTCCACCTTGCAGGCGGCCGGTCATCCCCCCGGCGTTTTCGTCGTGGATACCGCGTTCAGTTCAAGCGGTATCCTGGACGTGCCCGATGGATACCTGCCCGCCGTCGCCCAAAAGGTACGGGCCGCGGGCGGCATGGTGATCTCGGACGAGGTGCAATACGGGTTTGGCCGCAGCGGGCGGCATTTCTGGGGGTTCGAGAAGTACGGAATGACCCCGGATTTCGTAACTTTGGGCAAACCGATGGGCAACGGCATCGCGGTCGGGTGCGTTGTCACCACGCCGGACATACTCGAACGGTTCAGCGCCAATCATGCCTTTTTCAGCACCTTCGGCGGAAACCCCGTGGCCTGCGCGGCGGCGGGTGCGGTTCTGGACGTGCTGGAACGCGAAGGTCTGCAGCAGAATGCGCGGGAAACGGGGGCCTATCTGATCGAAGGCCTGCGCGACGTCGCACGGGGCAGCGACTGTATCGGCGAGGTGCGCGGAGAGGGCTTTTTCGTCGGGGTCGATATCGTCCGGCAGAAAGGCGACACGGGGCCCGACGGCGCGCGCTGTTCGGCCATCAAGAACAGCCTCAGACGTCAGGGAATCCTCGTCAGCAGCGACGGTTTTCATGAAAACGTGCTGAAAATCCGCCCACCGATGGTGTTTGGCAGGGCCGAGGCCGACAGGTTGATCGACGGGATGCGGCGGGCGGTCAAAGAGGGCTGACCGGGCGGATCGACCTGCACCCGGGTTTCAGGCTCAAGCCAGAACGCCTTGGCCCGCCGAAACCTGCAAAGAGCCTTGCACGAGCGCCCGGCGGGGTCTATCTACGCTTTCGCGGCGGGTATGATGTAATGGTAGCCTGTCAGCTTCCCAAGCTGAACGCGCGGGTTCGATTCCCGCTACCCGCTCCAACTCCCGTCAAAACCTGATGACCTGGACGACTGTTTTGTCGCGGTTCAGGACTTCGGAACGGGGCCCCATTGCGCGTTTGAACCTTGGTTTTTCAGGCTGGGACATGTGGTGATGTTTCCCCTGCTGCGGCTACAGACAGTGATCGAACGGTCTGATCTGGGGCCCATGATCCGAACCCCGGCTCGGGTTGCGACAGTGGATTTGCAGCGCCGCATGGCTCGCGGGCCGGGCGTGACCACCACCCTGTCTGCCCCTGCGATCTTCCTTTGCGCCATGGATGGTTTCAGGCACCGGCATCAGGTGCGGATTGTTCAAACGCCCCTTCGTTGCCGGGTTGACGCGGGCGCCACCGCGACACGTTCTTCAGCCCCTTCGCACCCCACTCCGCGACTTCGTGGACAATCAGACTCATGGCGGGAACCAGCACAAGGCTGAGAACGGTCGAGACGGCCACCCCCCCGATAACCGTGATGGCCAGGGGTTGCCGGAAGGCCGACCCGTCCAGCCACGGCATGGCGGCCGGGATCATGCCCAGTATCATGGCCACGCTTGTCATGACGATCGGCCGGGCCCTGTCCTGCGCCGCCAGGATGATCGAGCGTGGCATGTCGCCTGTGCGTCTGAAGGCTGCTGCGCTTCTGTCCACCAGAAGGATCGCATTCTTGGCGACAATCCCGAACAACAACAAGAACCCTATCATCACCGGCAGGGATATCGGCATTCCCGCGACTTTCAGTGTCAACATCCCTCCGATCAGTGACAGCAACATGGACGCCATGATTACAAAGACTTGTCCGGCAGAACGGAACAGCGCAAAGAGAACGGCCCCCAGCAGAACCATGATGTTGACCGCCGTGTCCTTGAGAGCGGTCATCATCTCCTGTCTGGATGCGGTATCGCCGGCCTGCAGAAGCGTGAGGCCATGCCCCTGTGCAGCAAGCGACCTGACGGCGTCGGTTGCGGCGCGCGAGATCGCCGGCACATCCGCAGGTGAAGAAGGATCGGCGACAACCCTCAGAACATACTGCCCGTCACGACGCACCAGCCTGAGCTGACCGAG
>JANSYB010000192.1 GCA_024742655.1 Paracoccaceae bacterium
GACCTATGGATAAATAGAAAACAAAGATTTTACATATAGGCAAGAAATCCGCATATCCGGAGTGAGTTTCACCCGGAGCCGCGCCATGCCCGACACCGTATTTCCCGCCCCCGAACTGGGGGAGCCTTACCTGCTGACGCCGGGGCCGCTTACCACCTCCTATGCGGTCAAGCAGGCAATGTTGCGGGACTGGGGCAGTTGGGACGATGATTTCCGCGCCATGACCCGCGACATGCGCCGCCGCCTGCTGGCGCTGATCGGCCCCGGGGCCGAGGCCTATGACTGCGTCCCGATCCAGGGATCAGGTAGCTATTGCGTCGAGGCGATGCTGGGGTCTTTCGTGCCGCGCGACGGCAAGGTTCTGGTGCTGGCCAACGGCGCCTATGGCCTGCGCGCCGCGAAAACGATGGAGTATCTGGGTCGCGCCTTTCACCTGCTCGACAAGGGTGATTACCTGCCGCCGCGTGGCGCCGAAGTGGCCGAGATCCTCGCCGCGGACCCGGCGATCACCCATGTGCTGGCCATCCATTGCGAAACCTCGTCCGGCATCCTGAATCCGGTCGAAGAGATCGCCGAGGTCACCCGCGCGGCGGGCCGCAAGCTGCTGATCGATTCCATGTCCGCCTTCGGTGCGCTGCCGCTGCATCCCGCCGAATTGGGGTGTGTCGCCTTCGTGTCGTCTGCCAACAAGTGCATCGAGGGCGTGCCGGGTTTCGGCTTTGTCATCGCGCGAACCGACGAAATCGAGGCGGCCAAGGGCAACTGCCATTCCCTGTCGCTCGACGTGCACGACCAATGGGCCAACATGGAAAAATCCGGCCAATGGCGCTTTACCCCGCCGACCCATACCGTCGCCGCCTTCCTCGAAGCGCTGAAAATGCATGAGGCCGAGGGCGGCGTATCCGAGCGCGGCGCGCGCTACATTCGCAACCGTGACGTGATGGTCGCCGGCCTGCGTGCGCTGGGCTTTGAGACCCTTTTGGCCGACCGCTGGCTGTCACCCATTATCACGACGTTTTTCTGCCCGGAGGATCCGGCCTTTTCCTTCGCCGGTTTCTATGAGGGCATGAAATCGCGTGGTTTCATCATTTATCCGGGTAAACTGACCGTGGTGGAGTCGTTCCGCATCGGCTGCATCGGGCGGATGGATGAACACGTCATGACCCGTGTGGTCGAGGCCGCGAAAGAAACGCTTGCGGATATGGGGGTGGCCTCTGCCGCGCCGCCCGCTGCCGCGCTGGAAGAACGCAAGAAACTGACCGACTGAGGATTGCACATGCCCATCACCGCCCCCGTGGTCGCCAATGACCGCACCTATGCCGCGCCGAAAACCTGCGCCATCGCCATCTGTCTTGACGGGTGTGAGCCCGAGTACCTCGACGTGGCCATCACCGAAGGGCTGATGCCCACGCTCAAGCGTATCCGCGACACCGGCACCGACCGGACGGCGCATTCCGTCATCCCGTCCTTCACCAACCCCAACAACATGTCCATCGCCACCGGCCGCCCGCCTGCCGTGCACGGGATCTGCGGCAACTTCCTTTACGACCCGGACACCGGCGAGGAAGTGATGATGAACGATGTTCGTTTCCTGCGCGCGCCGACGGTGTTCTCGAAATTCTACGAGGCGGGTGCACGGGTGGCCGTTGTCACCGCCAAGGACAAGCTGCGCGCGCTTCTGGGTGCCGGGCTGAAATTCGACGAGGACCGCGCGATCGCCTTCTCGTCCGAACGCTCGGGCGAAACCACCAAGGCCGAGCACGGCATCGACAATGCCTCCGCCTGGCTGGGAATGCCGGTGCCGGAGGTCTATTCGGCGGAGCTCAGCGAATTCGTTTTCGCCGCCGGTGTGAAGCTGCTGAAGGAATGGCAACCCGATGTGATGTACCTGTCGACCACCGACTACATCCAGCACAAATTCGCCCCCGACGAACAAGGCGCCAAGGATTTCTATGCCATGTTCGACCGCTATCTGGCCGAACTGGATGCCTTGGGCGCGGCCATCGTCGTGACCGCCGATCACGGGATGAAGCCCAAGCATGACGCCAATGGCGACCCGGCGGTGATCTATGTGCAGGACGTGCTGGACGACTGGCTGGGCAAGGGGACGGCGCGTGTCATCCTGCCGATTACCGATCCCTACGTCGTCCACCATGGCGCACTTGGCTCTTTCGCCACGGCCTATTTGCCCGACGGTGCCGACCGCGCCGACATCGTTGCCCGTCTGAAGGCCCTGCCCGAAATGCTGGAGGTCACGACCCGGGAAGAGGCCGTCGCAAAATACGAACTGCCCGCCGACCGCATCGGCGATATCGTCATGGTCTCGACCGAGAATATGACCATCGGCACCTCGGCCCACCGCCACGACCTTGCCGCACTCAAGGAGCCGCTGCGCAGCCATGGCGGGCTGACCGAACAGGCGGTGCCCTTCATCGTCAATCGCAAGATCGACCTGCCGGATGCACCAACCCTGCGCAACTTCGACGCGTTTTTTTATGCCACTGCAGCGGCCGCGCTGGAGGTCGCCCCCGCATGAGCAGCCTGCCCCAATCCGAAATCCGCAACGAAGGCATGCGCATCGGCGGTGAGGTGGTGTTCACCGACGCCACCGTTCCCGTCCACTACCCCTATACCGACGAGGTCGTGGGCCACGTGCCGGCCGGCACGGCCGAGCATGCCCGCCGCGCCTTTGAGATCGCGGCGAATTACACACCGACCCTGACGCGCTATGACCGCAGCCAGATTCTGCACCGCGCCGGAGAGTTGATCGGAGAACGCCGCGACTACCTTGCCAAGTGGCTGACGCTGGAACTGGGCATCTGCCATCAGCACGCCATCTACGAGACCAAGCGCGCGCAAGATGTCTACCAGTTCGCCGCGGCCGAGGCGCTGAAGGATGACGGCGAGATCTTCTCCTGCGACCTGACGCATAACGGCAAGGCGCGCAAGATCTTCACCATGCGCGAACCGGTGCGCGCGATCAGCGCGATCACGCCCTTCAACCACCCGCTCAACATGGTCAGCCACAAGATCGCGCCATCCATCGCCACCAACAACTGCATGGTGTGCAAGCCCACCGAACTGACGCCCCTGACTTGTATCACGCTGGCCGATATCCTGTACGAGGCCGGGCTGCCGCCCGAGATGTTCCAGGTCGTCACCGGCTGGCCGGGTCACATCGGCGACGAGATGATCACCAATGACAATATCGACATCATCACCTTCACCGGCGGCGTTCCCGTGGGCAAGATGATCGCCGAAAAGGCGGGCTACAAGCGCAGCGCGCTTGAATTGGGCGGCAACGACCCGTTGATCGTCTGCAATGATCTTTCCCAGGTCGATCTGGACAAGGCCGCCACCATTGCCGTCGCGGGTGCGACCGGCAATTCCGGACAGCGCTGCACCGCGATCAAGCGTATCCTCGTGCAGGAGAGCGTGGCAGATGCCTTCGTGCCGCTGGTTCTGGAAAAGGCCAGGGCGATCCGTTTCGGCGACCCGCAGGACCCTGAGACGCAACTGGGCTGCGTGATCCATGCACAGGCAGCCGAACTGTTCGAGAAACGTGTCCACATGGCCGAGAAAGATGGGGCAGAAATCCTTTATCACCCGGGCCGCCAGGGCGCGCTGCTGCCGCCCATCGTGGTCGACCGCGTGCCCCATGACAGCGAATTGGTTATGGAAGAGACATTCGGCCCGATCGTGCCCATCGTGCGCGTTCCCGATGACGACGCCGAGGTGATGCGCCTGTCGAATTCAACGCCTTTCGGCCTGTCCTCGGGAGTCTGCACGAATGACCTGAACCGTGCGATTGCCTATATCAACGGGCTGAACGTGGGCACCTGCAACATCTGGGAACAGCCCGGCTACCGGATCGAGATGTCGCCTTTCGGCGGCATCAAGGACTCGGGCAACGGGGTCAAGGAAGGCGTGATCGAGGCGATGAAGTTCTTTACCAACGTCAAGACATATTCGCTGCCGTGGCCCTGAGTGGCAGGGGGCGGACGCCTCCGGCGGGAGTATTTCGGGAACGATGAAAGGGTGGGCCATATGCGACATACCGAAGGTGAAGCCAACACCTCGGCCGCACGGGCGGACTGGTCCGCGCGCGAGAATGATGCGGCCACCCGTGACCTGCTGACGCGCGATGCCGATGCCTTCCTGCATCAATCCCTGTCCTCGCCCTGTGTCAGTACCATCGCCCGGGCCGAGGGTATCTGGATCGAGGATACTGCCGGGCGGCGCTACATGGATTTCCATGGCAACTCTGTGCATCACATCGGCTATGGCCATCCGCGCCTGATCGCGGCGATCAAGGATCAGCTGGATGCGCTGCCCTTCTCGCCGCGGCGGTTCACAAATGACGTGGCGACCGAACTGGCCGAACGGCTGGGCGCGCTGGCGCCCTGGCCCGCCAAGGTTCTGTTCACCACCGGCGGCTCGGATGCCAACGAGGTGGCGCTGAAACTTGCCCGTGCCGCCACAGGCCGGTTCAAGACGCTGTCCTTCTGGGACAGTTACCATGGTGCGGGGTTCGGCGCGTCGGCGGTGGGCGGCGAGGCCACGTTCCGCAGCCACATCGCCGGGCCGCTCCTGCCCGGCGCGGAACATGTGGCGCCCTTTCACTGCTATCACTGCGCCTATGGGCACGATGGCCCCGAAAGCTGCGGGTTGGCCTGTGCGAAGATGGTCGACTACACGCTGGCCCGCGAGGGCGATACCGCCTCCCTTATCGCCGAGCCGATGCGCGCCGTGCCCGTCGTGCCGCCGCCGGGCTATTGGCAGGCGGTCGAGGCCAGTTGCCGCGCGCAGGGCACGTTGCTGATCATGGACGAGATCCCGACCGGCCTGGGCAAGACGGGTCGCTTTTTCGCCTATGACCATGACGGGATCACACCGGATATCATTACCCTGGGCAAGGCACTGGGTGGCGGGGTGCTGCCCATCGCCGCCGTTCTCGCACGGGCCGATCTGGACGTGGCGGGGGATTTCGCCATTGGCCACTACACCCATGAGAAAAACCCCGTCACCGCCCGTGCCGCGCTGACCACGCTGGACATCATCGCCGAGGAAGGGCTTGTCGAACGGGCGGCCGTGCTTGGTACGGCGGCGATGGACCGCCTGCGCGACACGCTGGACGGGCACCCGAAAGTTGGCGATATCCGCGGCCGGGGTCTGATGTTCGGGATAGAGATCGTGACCGATCGCGATACCCGCTCCC
This sequence comes from Paracoccaceae bacterium, assembly GCA_024742655.1. Lineage (GTDB taxonomy): Bacteria > Pseudomonadota > Alphaproteobacteria > Rhodobacterales > Rhodobacteraceae > Roseovarius. Next base: position 5,219 of record JANSYB010000192.1, read on the forward strand.
CTGACCCGGAGCTGGCAGAGCGGGTTTACTACGCCTGTCTGGCCGAAAGACTGTCGTTCAAGATCAGTGCGGGCAGCGTCCTGACCCTGTCACCGCCCCTGACGATTTCCCAGGCCGATCTTGACCGGGCGCTTGGTATTATCGAGACGGCCATTCGCAAGGCGGTCTGAGCGCGGGACTGACCGCCTTGCGGCTTCCCGGGACCGGGCTTTGCGTTCCTGAAAGGCCGCGGCGTTCCGTGCAAAATCCAGGTCCTGTCTCCGGCCATGGAACCGGGGTGTCACGCCCCCTGTTCAAACCACAAAATCTTGTGGTGATTGCGTGACAACACCCCCAGAAAATCGTATAAAATGACAAAATTAAAAAGGAAGACGTGCATGGC